>VGIE01000130.1 GCA_016867955.1 Betaproteobacteria bacterium | reverse complement strand
TCGTGGTGACACCATGACAGCTGGAGGGGCTCAGCGTGGGATCCCAGAACACCTGCGCATCGTAATGGGTATGAATATCAATGAATCCCGGCGCCACCACCATTCCGCGGGCATCGATCGTTCGTGTCGCATCGCCCGGAAACGAACCGATCGCCACGATCCTGCCGTCGCGAATGCCAACATCAGCCGCGATGCCCTGCGCCCCAGACCCGTCGATGACGGTTCCACCATCGATGCGCAAGCCAAACGTCGGATTCATTCATCTTCCCCGGATCATGCAACACGCTTCGCTCAATATCGATGATCGAACCTGGCCCCGGTGCAAGTGATCGGATTGCTTGCCCAAGTCCGATCCAAGCATAGCCAGCACACAGGGGAACCGCAATGACGTTTCCTCGCGCGAAACTGTTGCGAGTTCCTCTGATTCCGAATATTGTCGGGCCGCTCTTGGCTTCCGAAACGGCCCGCCAGGCGATCAAGACCCGGGGCCCAATCATCGCCGCAGGTTTCGACTGAACGTCGGCGCCCCGGCGTGCCGTGACATTATCAGGAGTCCGATAATGCGAGTATCGACCCTCAACTAGACAGAAAGGAAATCTACATGAAGTTCTCCAACCCCGGGAAGCGGGCACTGAGAGATCATCTCGCGATTGAGGGAATACTCCCCTCAAACTACCCTGCATCAGGGGCCATTTCAGCAATTCTGAAATGGCCGCTCGGGATACTGGCTGCGCTGAGCATGGCAGCGCCCATCGGTGGACATGCGCTCGCTGCGGAGCAGGCCTTTCCTGCCCGACAGATCCGTGTCATCGTTCCATTTGGTACAGGAACGGGCGTCGACCTGCTGGCACGCGCGGTCGGACAACGTATCGCGGAGGATACGCAGCAAGCCGTTGTCGTGGAGAATCGGGCCGGCGCAGGTGGCGCCATTGGCACAATCGCCGTCGCACGCTCCGCGCCCGATGGCTACACGTTGCTCAAGACGGCCAGTCCGTTCACGGTGGCAGCGGGAGTCGATTCCAAGATCGGTTACGACGCGGTGAAGGAATTCACGCCTGTGTCCAAGATCGCCACCCTGCCCCTGCTGTTGGCAATGAATGCCAAACTTCCGTACAAGGACGCCAGGCAACTGATTTCCTATGCGAAGGCGAACCCGAAGAAGGTGAGTTATGCCGCCGCAGGACCTGGCACGAGCGCGCAGCTCGAGATGGAACTTTTCGCCCAGGCGGCCGGGTTCGAGATGCTGGCGGTCTTCTACAAGGAGAACACCCAGCTCATCGCCGACCTGATCGAGGGTCGCGTCGACCTCTATCCAGGTGTCGCCGCAATCCTCATGCCGCATGTGCAGGCGGGCCGCCTTCGCATTGCTGCCATCGTCGACTCCCGCCGCCTGCCCGCGCTGCCTGATGTCCCGACGGTGGGCGAGGCTGCAAGTGCGCCCAACTATCAAGGCACCCCGAACTGGTATGGATTCCTGGCGCCCGCCGGCACTCCGCCTCAGGTCGTATCCCGGCTGCACACGCTCATCCAGAACGCACTCGCTTCGAGCCAGATGGAGGAGGTGATGAGGCGCATCGGCGCCACGCGCGCGACGGAGACAAACGAGAGGTTTGCGAATGACATCAGGGAAGAGGTGGACAGGACCGCCAAGGTGGCGAAGTCCCTCGGAATTCTCAAGTAACCGTTGTCACGGATGCGAATGCCACGGCAAACCCGCGTTCGCCCGACGAAATCCCTGTCTATGAAGCGATCGCCCCTGACATCAGGGACCCGGGGGGAACGACAGTATTCGGGCTGATGAGTGACGACACTGCCCGTCTCGTGGCCACGCCAGATGCTAGCGGGACGCGGTTCTGCGGCGCCCGTCACGAGAACATGGCGGCCGCAATGGCGGAGGGCCATGCCGCAGCGCCCAGGAGCATGGGCATGGCGATACTTGGACGAGGGCCGTCTACCGCCAATCTCCGGCCCCCTTACTTGTCGAGGCCCTCGGGCAAGGGCAACAGCGTCGCTAGCGGTCGGCGCGACTTCCCGACTTGAACAAAGCGATCGCACTCCCGAGCCGTTCGATCAGGATCGACTTGTCAGGCACGACACCGGAGAACAGGACGCCGTCCACACCGGCGCTCTCGAGGCTCTGGAGGCGCCTTGCAATGTCACCGGGCGTTCCCGCAATGCTGAACCGCTCATAAAGGAACTGCGCCAGCCCGAGCTCCTCCATCAGTTCCACGTTCACCCTCGACGTGACGGAGGCATGGGAGGCAAATGAATAGCGACGATGGAATTCGCGCAGCGGTTCCACCAATTCGGCAGGTACCTGCTTCGACTCGATCGAGTAACGAAATGCGTCATTGCCAGCCGCCGCCACGATTTGTGCAATCGGCTCGCGAGCCTCGGCCACCGTGGCGGCAACGAAGCCCTTGGTGTAGATCCAGATCGAGAATGGATCACCTGCCCGCGGCCCGGCCTGCCGGCGCTCGCGCAGAAATCTCACCCGCTCGGAAACAATTGCCGCGTCGGCCCCGACATCGATGATCGCGCCATCGGCGGCGAATGCCGCGACCGTCATCGACTTCGGCCCCGCCGCAGCCACCAAGACGGGAATTCGCCGCTTCGCCCACTTGAGATCGACTGATCGCCCATCGGCTGGTGCCGCGCCTTCCAGTGCACGATTGATGCGGTCGACGGCCGCCTGAAAGTCCTCGATCCGGTTCGGCTTCAGGCCGAGGTTGTACAAGGCGCTGTTGCCGGTGCCAATGCCAAGAAAGGCCCGGCCACCGGAGAGCTCGTCGATAGTGGCGATGGCACTGGCGGTCACGACGGGATGGCGGCTGATCGGGTTGGTAATCGTCGGACCGAGCCTGATGGTGCTGGTCTTCGTCGCGCAAACGGCAAGCGTCGCGTACATCTCCCGAAAGATCGACTGCGAATCGGCGATTCCCACGAAATCGAAGCCTGCTCTCTCCGCGAGCGACGCCAGATCAGCGACGCCTGCCGCCGTTTCTCCCTCGTGCAGCATGGTCATACCGAATTTCATGATGCATTCTCCACGCAAGCGTGCCGGGTTCCTCGAGCTTGCAACCATTCACCCGGCAATATTACCCACAAGTCCTGCAAGCGCTCAGGCAGACCGGAAACGGCTCACCACTTCCGCACCAAACAGCCGCACTGCCGATTCACCCTCGGTCGCCGTCATGCCCGGCCACCGTATCCGGGTCACGATGTGGCACGGCCCGAGACCCTCCCGGTACGCTTCGACCTGCGCGGCGCATTCATCCGGGTCGCCAATGATGAACCTGCCGCGCGAGTAATCGCGGAAGGAGGCGGCCCCCGACCCCGCCTTGCCGAGGTCCTTGGACATGCCCCAACTGTCGATGGCTGCCAGATGCGGCCCGATGAGCGCTTCCGCACGCTCCCATGCGGCACTGCTCGTTTCCGCGATGAACACTTCACGCCGCAGCGGCAGCTCACCAGGGTCCTTCCTCGCGTTCCCGGCCAAGGTCCGCCGGTAAAGCGCCTGCTGGCCAGCCAGAAGGCCGATGTCAGAACGGGTGTATCCGTAGAAGGCGTCCGCCAGCGTCGCGGCCCTCCTGACCGCTGCGTCCACGCTGCCAGCCATCCAGATCGCCGGCCCAGGCTGTTGAACCGGGCGTATGCCGCAGCGAACCTTGCCCGTCTGGAAGTATCTCCCGGTGAAATCGACCGTTTCACCGGTCCACAGCTTCTTGATCAGTTCCAGCGATTCGACGAGCCGGGATACGCGCTGCTTGAACGGGACTCCAAATGCATGGAATTCATCTTCTCGATAGCCTGCGCCGACACCCATGATCACGCGTCCGCCGGAAATGACGTCCAGCGTCGCGACCTGCTCGGCCACCTCGAGCGGCGGCAGGAGCGGGAGCAGGAGAATCCCGGTGATCAGGCGCAGGGAAGGAACCTCCCCCGCGATTCTCGCCAGCAGCGGAATCGGCTGTGGATACACCTTGGGATATGCGGCAAAGTGCTGCCCGGCTGCAATGCTGTCAAAACCGGCCCCCTCCGCGGCCGCAGCCATGCGCAGGCAGTCAGAGAGCCACCCCGACGGCGGGGTGGCGCTTGTTGCAGTATCGCCGATCAGCAGGCCGAACTTCATGCACCCGCCCTTCTGCGCTCGGCTGCGGACGCGCGGCAGTACGCGCGCGCGCCCAGGGCCCGCCCGGCGCTCACTCCATCGACCACTGGCACGACGCCGACCTGGGCATGCAATTGAACGGACAGTTCATGAGTCATGTTCCGCTGGCTCCCACCGACAATTGCATCAAATCACCGAATGCGCCGTTGTTACGCAAAAGCCCCTGACGAGCCGGCACATCTTCCGTCCGCAGTGTCGGCAGACCCTTCGAAGCAGCTGGCTCCAATGTCGCGCACCCACCCGCGCAGGTCCGAGGCACCAGGCTGGCGGACCATACGCGCCGAGCAGGCAATTGACAAGCTGGTTTACGCATTGGAAACCACGTTCGCCCGCATTCCGCCCGCTTCGACCTGACCCGCGTGAGTGCGGCATCGCACTTCTTGCGCACCGCGCCACGCCGCAGTCTAATGGCCTGCATCAGGCGTCAATACCGAAAGCACGATGAAATCCTTGCGAAGCGCGCTCAAACTCTTCCTGGAATTCTCTGATGAGAAACCCGAGCAACGGGTCAGCGATCTTGCCAAGCGCAGCGGACTGACCAAGAGTCACGTCTCGAAGCTGCTCGCCGAGTTCGCCAGTGCCGGCCTTCTCTCGCAGAATCCGGATAGCCGGGCCTATTCTATCGGCCGGCGCACCTATGTACTGGGCACGCGGTTCATCAACCATGACAGGCTCGTGCGCGAGTCAATCACGATCATGCGGATGCTGATGGACACGACGGGACACAGTGCGCGACTTTCGGTAATTGACGGAAAGCGGGTGCTGTACCTGCTGTGCATCGAGGGGCCGCTGTTCGTGGACACGGGCATTCGCACGGGAACCTGGCTGCCATTGCATTCGACAAGCGCAGGACGGGTCCTGCTTGCCTTCATGGAAGCGGAGCGGGTGAAATCGATACTGGGCCTGGCTCCTCTGCGCAAGCTGACGACGAGAACCATCACCGACAGGCGGCGACTGAACGGCATCCTGCTGAACGTGCGCAACTGCGGCTATGCATCGCAACGCGGCGAGACCACGCAGGATCTGGCTGCCGTCTCCGCGCCGGTGTTCGGCGCCGACCAGGAGATACTTGCCGCATTGACCGTGGCCCTGCCGACACATCTGCTGACGAAAAGTGTCGAATCCGCACTCGTGAAGCAGCTGCATGACGCCGCGCGAGGAATCTCGTTGCGACTGGGGTGCCGCGCATACCCCTTTGGCGCTGCACGTGGCGCCGCGGCATACCTGAGCCCCAGGCGCCGAGCGCGGGGCTGAGGATACTGCCATGCGCTCGACCAGAATCAATGGCCGCACTCGGGGCCAGGGCAGTGCCGCACCTGTTCCGGAGTTTCCCATTGAGCAACATGCTTGCGAACCGATGTTCCGGAGGATAGTGTACCGGCTCCGGACAGGGGCAATGACCCTGGCTTCAGCATCCCGGGAACAATTGATGGACAGCGAATGTGGCGGACGACTCGAGGCAGCGCACTGCCAGCGCGTCGCGGCACCCGATATCTCCCACTGAAAGCCCGCAATGACCGAAAAACTCCAACTGCTTGCCCCGGCCCTCGACGACGCCGCGATCGCCGAGGCGAGATCCCTGCTTGGAATGCCCATGCGCGTCGAGCAGTGGAACTACGAAGCGTCCCGCGACTCCATCCGGCATTACGCCTGGGGCCTCGGCGATGACAATCCCCTGTACTGCGAACCCGAGTACGCTCGACAGACCCGCTGGAAGGGCATCATCGCCCCACCAACCTTTTTCTTTGGCATCTTCGATGCGGTAGTCGCCCCTGGACTGCCCGACATCCAGTGGATATATTCGGGGGTCGATTGCGAGTTCTTCGAGCCCATGCGACGCGATGACGAGATAACGGCAACCGCCGAATACATCGATGCGAAGGAGCTTCCCGCGAGGCAGTCCGGGCGAATGCTGGTGCAGACCGGGGATGTCCGATATGCCAACCAGCACGGGCGACTGACGACCAAGGTCCTGTCACACACGTTTCGCATTGCACGGATGACCGCTGCGGGCGGACTGCGGTACGAAGCGCGGGCCGAGCACCAGTACACCGAAGCGCAACTGAAGGAAATCGAAACGGCCACACTGAATGAGCAACGGCGAGGCGCAGAAGTCAGGTACTGGGAAGATGTGCAGGTCGGAGAACAGCTTCTGGGGACGGTGCGCGGCCCGATCAATCGCCTGGACATGACCTGCTACTACGCCGGTGCGGTTGGTACCTCAGGCTACAAGTCCACGAAACTCAAGTGGATGTATGCGGACTGGGCGAGGCGCAGCCCGGAGAAGCTTCCCAACAACTATGACCCGAGCTACTACGCTGCAGCGGTGAGTCCCAGCATCGGCCACCAGGACCTGGCGATCGCGACGACGGAAATCGGCATGCCAGGCGCCTACGACAATGGCCCGCAACGAATCGGGATGCTCATCGGCAGCGTGACCAACTGGATGGGTGACGACGGCATTCTCTTGCGCTACAGCGCACGCCTCAGGCTTCCAGTCATTTTCGGTGACACGAATTTCTTCAAGGGTTCGGTGAGCTCCAAGCGCC
>VGIE01000129.1 GCA_016867955.1 Betaproteobacteria bacterium | reverse complement strand
CGCGTGGAACTGCCGTCAAGCACACCGCCTGAGGCTGGCGCGAACCAATGTTTCGAGCTGCATCAATGCTGGAAGCTACGCCATGTGGATTGTTCATGCCGACTTCCCTTCAACGACGCGAAGGCCGCCGGTCATGTTTATGCCGGCCTGCCGCAACGCCTCGCGCACGGTGTCATGGAACTGCGCGGCCAGCGGTGTCAGCGGCAGGCGGATGCCCACGCCGATCAGGCCCATCTGCGCCACCGCCCACTTCACGGGGATCGGATTGGCTTCGACAAACAGCTTCTGGTGCAGGCCGAGCAGGCGCGCATTGATCGCGCGCGCGCGCACCGCGTCGCCGGCCAAAGCCGCCACGCACATTTCGTGCATGAGGCGCGGCGCCACATTGGCTGTCACGGAAATCACGCCATGGCCGCCAAGCAGCATCAGCGCGAGGCCGCTGGCGTCATCGCCGCTGTAGATGCCGAAGTTCGCCGGCGCGCGGCAGATCAGGTCGGTGCCGCGTTCGATGTTGCCGGTGGCGTCCTTGATGCCGACGATATTGGGCACCTGTGCGAGGCGCAGCGTGGTCTCGTTCGCGAGGTCTGCCACGGTGCGGCCGGGCACGTTGTAGAGAATGGTGGGAATGTCCACCGCCTCGGCAATGGCGCGGAAATGCCGGTACAGGCCCTCCTGCCCCGGCTTGTTGTAGTAGGGAACCACCGAAAGGCACGCCGTTGCGCCGGCGGCGCTGGCCGACTGCGTCAATTCGATCGCCTCGGCCGTCGAATTGGCACCCGTGCCCGCGACGACGGGAATCCGCCCGGCCGCGTACTCGACGGCCTTGCGGATAAGTTCCTTGTGCTCGTCGAAATTGACCGTCGGCGACTCCCCGGTCGTGCCGACCACGACGATGCCGTCGGTGCCCTCGGTCACATGAAAATCGATGAGCGACTTGAAGCGCGCATGGTCGATCCGCCCGTCTTCGTGCATGGGGGTGACGATGGCGACGAAACTGCCCTTCAACACGGCGTCGGGCATGGGCGTGGGCATGAGCTCGTGGTATCAGTGAACATTTGTCATTTTAGCGCAATTGAGGCCCCAAGCCCTTGGAATTACAGGCTGCGTCAATTGCCACCTGGCAGCGCCAGAACACTCCAATTCATTGTACGCGCAGCACAAATCCGCTGCACCACCGCTGGCGCCGGGTGCTGGACCAACCCCTGCTCGAATGCCAGCACCGACAGGTCGGGCGCGACGCGCTCCAGCAGTTCGTCCCTGGCAAGCAGGAAGTCCGGATTCGAGGGCCGGCCATGTTGCTCGTTGCCGATGGCAAAGGTTTCGTAGATCAGCACGCCGCCCGGCCGCAGGCTGGCGCAGGGTGCCGGAAACAAGGGACGGTGCAGGTAATTGGTAACGACGATGCCGTTGAACGGCGCCTCGCCCACGGGCCAGGGCCACGGATCGGCCTCGACATCGGCCTGCAGCATCTCGAACCGCCCGGCAGCCGCAGCATCCAGCGACTGCGCCAGGCGCTCGAGCGCTGCCGCGTCCCGGTCGAGTGCCAACACGCGATGGCCGCGCTCGGCGAGCAGGCGTGCATGCCGTCCCGAGCCGCAGGCGAGATCCAGTACCCGCCCGCCCGCAGCGATCAGCGGTGCGAAGCGCAGCACCCAGGGCGAAGGACTCATCGAATCATGCGCCGGCATGCAAGCCCCCTGAATTCGAATGCATTGTGACCCCCGCCATTGCGGCCAACTGCGCGACCATGCGTCTGCTTCAAAGCCACGAAAAACCCGAGCGGCCTAGAGCCCCGATCCGGGCTGCTGCAGGAAAGCCGCCTCTTCGGGCGTGGACATGCGCCCGAGCACGGCGTTGCGGTGCGGGAAGCGGCCGAAGCGCGCGATGATGGCATGGTGGCGTCGTGCATAGTCGATGGCACTGGCGATGGCGCCGGCGCTATCGGCATCTCCCGTGAGTCCCGCAAAGAGCTCCAGCGAACGCTGCTGCATGCCAGGGTCCTCGGCATGCTCGAAAGGCAGATAGACGAACCAGCGCTCGATCGGTCTCAACGCCCGGTCAAACCCGCGATCGACCATGCCGGACGCCACTGCCAGCGCGCGCGCATCGCTGGCAAACGCCCGCGCCTCGCCGCGGAACATGTTGCGGGGAAACTGGTCGAGCAGCACCACCAGCGCGAGCGCGGCACGCGCTTCGTCCCGCCAGTTCTCGAGGCCGCCGGCAGCGGCCAGCTCCCAGGCCTCGCGAAAGCTGGTACCGACCTGCGCATCGAACGCCGCATCCTTCGCGAACCAGCCTGCGCGCGGCCTGCCGTATTCCGCCGAATCCGGCGCGCCGAACCAGAAATCCAGGATGTCGTCGCTGCTGATGCCCGGGGGGGCCGGGTTGCGTGGCATCAGGATCCTGCCTCAGGGTTTCGCATTACCTGCGGTCCAGTCGATGAGCTGCACCATCAGCTCGTCCGCGACGTCGCGCAACGCGCGCACGCCGCCTTCGGCATCAGCCGTACCCGCCGGCCGCTCCAGGCTGAAGCTGCGCTGCGCCACCAGCGTGCGGTTGCCGAGCAGCGTGGCGCGCGCGCAGCACGACGCGGCTGCGCGCCGGCGCATCGAACACCTGCGTGAAATCCTCGATCTCGACACGCAGCGAATGTGGCGTGCGCAGGCCATCGGCGGGCGCCAGCACGCCGGCGCTGCTCGTCGCGGCGAACTGCTGGCGCAGGCGCTGGGACAGCAGCGGCGAGAGCGGCATCACCCAGCGGCTGTTGGCATAGGCGCGCGGACGCGTCGCGTCCGAGTAGGCCAGCCGGTAGTGGATCTCCGCCGTATCCAGCCAGGCCGGCACCACCACGTCGAATACCAGCAGGGGCCGCGTCAGCTTGACCGTCACCGCGGCAGCGGGCGGACCCCCGAAGTCGTAGCTGGCCGGCTCCTGTCGCGCCCCCGGCCCGAGCGTACAGGAGGCCAACAGCACGCCCGCCAGCAGCGCCGCGGCCGCCCCGCGCCGCGGGGCCGGATCCACCTTCGCCTGATCGTTCATCGCGCACCTCCACTGCTGAATCCGGGCTCGCCGGGACCGGGGCTGCCCGGCGGCGCACCGAAGACCACGCTTTGCGGATGCTGGCCCAGGGTATTGATGAGACGGTCGAGGGCCCGCGTCTCGCGATTCAGCTGATCGACCAACGCGTTCAGCCGAGGCAGCGTTTCCTCGTTGACGGCGCGGGCTGCCGCACCGACCTCGTCGACCGCGCCTGACGCGCCGGCCAGGGTGCGATCCACCACGTCGATGCGCTGCTCGAGCTTCAGGCTGAGCGCGTTCAGGCTGGACAGCTGCTGGTCGGCCTTCTGCGCGGTGCTGCGCGCATCGGCCATCAGCGCCGGCAGGTCACGCTCGCCGGGCTCCAGGCGCCCGGCGAGCGCGGCCGTGCGGCGCGCCACCTCGTCGATTCCAGCCAGCGTGCGACGCAAGAGCTTCTGGTTGTCGTCGCCGACCAGCGTCTCGAGCCCCGCCAGCGTCTTCTTCACCGCTTTCTGGTTGTCGTTGCCGAGCAGTTCCTTCAGCCGGTCGGCGATCTCGCTGGAGGTGCCCATCAGGTCCTCGCCGGAATCGAGCAGCGAGGCGCGCAGGGGAATCTGCGCCTCCGGACCGGCACCGCGCTCGCCCTGCAGCGGCTCGCCCGAGGCGCCGCTGTCGTTCAGCGACACATAGGCCAGTCCGGTCACGCCCTGGTAGCCAAGCTGGGCATAGGTGCCCCGGGTCATCGGCGTGTCCGCCTGCACGCCGATGCGGATGCGGATCTGCCCGGTCAGGCCGGGCTCGATGCGGATCGACTCCACACGGCCGACCTCGACGCCGTGATAGCGCACCGGCGCCTCGACCTTCACGCCGGCCACCGACTGCTTGGTGACGATGACGTAGAAGTTCTGCTTGATCTCCTCCTTGCCGAACCACATCCCGGCGGCGATGAGCGCCGTGCCGAAGATGAGCTCGAAGAGTCCGGCGGCAAGGGCATGCGCCCGGTTTTCCATGGTGGTTCAGCCTCCCGAAGATTGATTGGTTGCCGGCGCGGCGTGAACATACAGCTCACCCGGCGCCGCGGTGAGCGCGCGCAGGCCGCGCTCACCGAGGAAGAAGTTGCGCACAAACGGATGCCCCACCGCGACGACCTCGGCGAGGCTGCCGTAGAAGAGGATCTTCTGCTCGGCCAACACCGCGACACGGTCGGAGAGCGACACCAGCGTGTCGAGGTCGTGCGTGATCATGATGACGGTGAAGCCGAGCTTCTGCTATAGTGACTGGATCAGCTTGACGAAGCTCTCGCTGCGGTCAGGGTCCAGGCCGGCGGTCGGCTCGTCGAGGAACAGCAGCTCGGGCTCCAGCACCAGGGCGCGCGCCAGCGCGATGCGCTTGATCATGCCGCCCGACAGGTCGGCGGGCATTTTCCAGGCGTGCCGGCGCTCGATGTCGACCATGTCGAGCTTGAGCATCACCATGTCGTGGATGAAGCCCTCGTCGAAGGCGCGCAGCTCGCGCAGCGGGAGCACGATGTTCTCGAACACCGGCAGCGCGCTGTAGAGCGCGCCCTCCTGGGACAGCACGCCCCAGCGGCGGCGGATCTTCCTCAGCAGCAGCGGATGCGAGCCCAGCAACGGAATGCCGAACACCTTGATGCTGCCGCGGTGCGGGTGCTCCAGGCCGAGGATCTGGCGCATCAGCGTGGTCTTGCCGCTGCCCGAGCCGCCCACCAGCGAGACCACCTCGCCCGGCATCACCGTCAGCTCGAGGTCGCGGTGCACCACATTGTCGCCGAACACCGTCCACAGCCCGCTCACCTCGATGACCGGGTCGCCCTCATGGCCACCCTGGCCGCCCGGTTTGTGCTGGCCACCCTCGCTGCGCTTGCCGCCCTGCCCGCCCGGCACAACTTGCACGTCTGGCTCGTCCTGGCTCATGTCAGACTGATCCCGACGTCGAAATAGATGATGGCGAACACCGCATCGGCGAGGATGACGACGGTGATCGAGGTCACCACCGAGCGCGTGGTGCCGGCGCCCAGGCTCTCGGTATTGGGCTGGATGCGCAGGCCGAAGTGGCAGGCGACCAGCGCGATCAGCGCTCCGAACACCACGCCCTTGCCGACGCCCAGCCAGAGATTGATCGTGGGCACCGCCGCCGGCAGCCCGAGCATGAACTGCGTCATGCTCATGCCCAGCTGCAGCTGGGCGGAGAAGGCGCCGCCGATCAGCGCAACCGCCGAGGTCCACAGCACCAGCAGCGGCACCGCCACGGCCAGCGCGATGACCTTGGGTAGGATCAGGCGCACGGTATAGGGAATGCCCATGACAGGCAGCGCGTCGAGCTCCTCGGTCACCCGCATCACGCCGAGCTGGGCGGTAATGGCGGAACCCGAGCGCCCGGCCACCAGCACCGCGCAGATCATCGGGCCCAGCTCGCGCACGATGCCCAGACCCAGGATGTTGACGATGAAGGTGTCGGCGCCAAAGCTGCGCAACTGCTCCGAGGACAGGTAGCTCAGCGTGACGCCGATCAGACAGCCCACCGCGGCGGTGATGCCGAGCGCCTCGGTCCCCGAACGGTAGATGCTGGCCGAGATCTCGCGCCAGGGACCGCGCGAGGGATGCCGCAGAAGATCGAGTGAATCAAGCGGCGTCTGGCCGAACAGGTGCAGGATGCCGATGAGATGGTCCAGCAGCAACAGCGCCACCAGGCCGATTGCGCGCACCGGCGCCAGCGGATCGAAGCGCCGCGACTCGACATGCGGCGCGTGGGCCGACTCGAGGTTGGCAAAGAAGATGTCGTGCTCGGGCCGCAACTGCAACGCGGACGGCCGACGTTTGCCCTAGGCCCGCCACAGCAGCAGCGCGCCGATATGGTCGAGGCGCTGCGCCAGCAGGAAATGGAATTCATCGACGTGGTGTCGGAGGTGACCGCCGACATCAAGCTCGGATCGCTGCTGCAGAAAGTCATGGGTGAAGCCACGCGGCTCCTGAATGCCGATCGCTCCACGCTGTTCCTCAACGACGACAAGACCAACGAGCTGTGGTCCGAGGTCGGCCAGGGCCTGGAGTCGATGCAGATCCGCCTGCCCAACCACCTGGGCATCGCTGGCGCGGTGTTCATGTCGAGCAAGTCGATCAACATCCCCTACGCCTACGCGGACCTGCGCTTCAATCCGGGTTTCGACAAGAAGACCGGCTATTTCACGCGTTCCATCCTGTGCGTACCGATCATCAACAAGCACGGCAAGACCATCGGCGTGACGCAGGTGCTCAACAAGCACGGCGGACCGTTCACGGCCGAGGACGAGTCGCGCCTGCGCGCCTTCACGGCGCAGATTTCCATCGCGCTGGAAAACGCCAAGCTGTTCACCGACGTGCAGAACATGAAGAACTACAACGAGTCCATGCTGGAATCGATGTCCAACGGCGTCATCACGCTGGACGACCGGGAGCGCATCGTCACCTGCAACGCCGCGGGCCTGCGCATCCTGCGGGCGCAACCGCAGGACGTGCTGCACAAGCTGGCGGGCGAGTTCTTCGCCACCAACGCCTGGGTCCTGGAGAAGCTGAAGGCCGCGGCGCAGTCGCAGCTGCCCGAGATCACGGTAGAAGCATCCCCTGCGGCTGCGGAGGAGACCCTGTCGGTCAATGTCACGGCGCTGCCGCTGCTGTCCATGGAGAAGAAGCCGATGGGCTCGATGCTGCTGATC
>VGIE01000128.1 GCA_016867955.1 Betaproteobacteria bacterium | reverse complement strand
GCCAGCCGCGTGTTCTGCCGGGCTTCCAGTCCGCAGCATCGAAGCATTATCGACTTGCACACATCGCACCGGACGCCGCGCATGCCCATCGATTGCGATTCCCTGTCTGTCGGCGATACGATCCCGGTCTTCGTCGTCCAGCCGACGCTGCGGCACGCGGTCATGTATGCGGCTGCGATGTGGGAGTTCCAGCGCATCCACTATGACAGGGAGTGGGCGAGGGGCAGGGAGGGGCTGCCCGGCGCCGTGGTGCAGGGACCGGTGCTGGGCAACTACCTCGCGCAGGCGATCGCCCGCTGGACCGGGCCGCAGGCCCTGCTGAAGCAACTGGAATGGCGCAACCACGGCCTGATGGCGTTCGGCGACGAAATCCGCTGCATCGGCAAGGTTGTGGCGAAAGAGCCGGGAGCCGGTTCCGCTCCGACGGTCGTCCGGTGCGAACTCGAAATGCACAATCAGCGCCGCGAGAAAGTCGTTTCGGGCGCTGCCACGATTGCAATGCGCAGCAGTGGCGGCGAGGCGGGAAGTGGAGCGGCATGAGCGGGGCGCTGGCCGGACTTACCGTTATCGACCTCACGCGGGTGCTGGCGGGTCCGCTGGCCAGCATGATGCTGGCCGACATGGGCGCCGAGGTCATCAAGGTGGAGGAGCCGGGAACGGGCGATCTCTACCGCGCCTCCAGCACCATCAACCTGAACGGCGAATCGGTCAACTTTCTCAGCACCAATCGTAACAAGAAGAGCATGACGCTGGCGCTGGACCGGGCGCAGGGACTGCGCATCCTCGAGCAGTTGGTGGCGGGGGCCGACGTCCTGATCGAGAATTTTCGCCCGGGCGTGACGCAAAAGCTCGGCATCGACTACGCGCGGCTCAAGGCCATCAATCCGCGCCTCGTTTATTGCTCGATCACCGGCTTCGGACCCGACGGACCTTATCGCAACCGGACCGCCGTCGATCCGATCATCCAGGCCGAGTCGGGCATCATGAGCCTCACCGGGGAGCAGAATCGCGGGCCGGTGCGCATCGGTTCGGCGGTCGGCGACATCTACGGCGCCATGCTCGCCACGCAGGGCATGCTGCTGGCCCTATACGCGCGCGACCGCAGCGCCCCGACGAAAGAAGAGCAGCGGGGCGAGCACGTGGAGCTGTCGCTGTTCGACGCCGCGGTGTTCGGGCTGATTCCCCGCGAGGGCGAATACTTCGCCACCGGAACCGTGTTCCCGCGAATGGGCAGCGCGCATCCGCAGTTCGTGCCCTTCCAGGCCTTTGCGACTTCGGACGGCCATGTGTTCATCGCCGCATTTCATGACACTCTGTGGAAGAAGCTGTGCGCCGCGCTGGGCAGGCCGGAATTGCCCGGCGATCCGCGTTTCGCGACAGGCGCGGAGCGCAGCCGCCATCGCGCCGCGCTGCTGGCCATCCTTGAGCCCATCCTCGCCACACGCACGGCGGCGCAATGGGTGGAGATACTCGAGTCCGCGGGCGTCCCGGTCGGGCGCATCAATTCGCTGGCCGACGTGTTCCAGCATCCGCAGATCCTCCACAACGGCATGGTGGTCGACATGACGCACCCGGTCGCCGGGCCGATCAAGGTGCTCAGGCATCCGCTGCGAATGTCGGAGAACCCGGCCTCAATCCGCACGCCGCCGCCCCTGCTCGGCGAGCACACGGCCGAAGTGCTCGGGCGCCTCGGCTACGACGCCGCGGATATCGAGGAACTCCGGCAGGATGGCGTGATATGAACCCTGCTCCATGACCGCTGGGTCGCTTCTGACCCCGGAGCTTCTCGCCTTCATCGGCAAGCCGATGTGGGACTGCGAAACCACGCTGGTCCGCGAGGACGACATCCTGCGCTATCAAGAGGCATTGGCAGACACGCTGATCATTCGCGAAGCGGATGGCGTGTTGCGGGCGCCGCCCCTGTTCCTGCCGGCGTTCCATCACGGCGGCGTCATCGGCGAGGACGGCCGGCGTCGCAAGCCCGGTGAGATCGAGCTTCCCGTGAAGGTGAAGCGGCGACTCATGGCCGGTTGCAGGGTCGAATTCGGCGTGCCGATCCGCGCAGGCTACACCATTACCGCGACCACCGTCATCGAGAGCCTGACCAAGAAGCAGGGTGCGAACGGACCGATGCTGCTCATCGTGACCGCGACCGAATACCGCAACCAGCATGGCGATCTCAATCGCGTCGAGCGCTGGACCGTGATCCGGCGCTGAACGGTTGCCAGTCATGCCCGGTCATTGTTTCTCTGCTGGTGGAGCACGGCAACCACTGCGGCCCAGGCTAGCACGAGCAGCAGGGCGACCCCGGTGACAGCGGCGTTGCGCAGGCGCTTATCGGCGGCGTCCCCTGCCGGGGGGCATGCCACTGTCCTCTTGTTCCTGTGAACACAGCGGTATCTTCAGCATGGCCGGGGGTTGCGTGCGCGCGCCCAGACGCACCGCCGGCATGGCGCCAACCGTAGGCTTGTCGCGCTCCAGCGCCGACAGCAGGTAACGGTGCGCCCGCAGGCGGTCCGCCGCAGCGTCATCGGCCGCCGTCTATGCAATGCCGGAGCGTGGGGGCCGCCGTATTCGGCTTCGCGCCGCGGGGTTCGGCATTCACTGCACTCGTAGTACACTTTGAAGCCCGGTGCGCCGGACAGTCCGGGAAGCCGCCATCTCGATCGCACCAAGCGCCCGCACAGGACAGTACGACGGCACCCCTCGCGCGCAGGGACGCGGCATATCCATGTTTCCAATCGAGGAGGACGGGCAATGGCGGGAATAGCAACGGCAAGCACGATTGACATCCACGCGCACGCGGTGCTGGCCGATACCATGGGCGCAGCCGGCCGATTCGGCCCCGAGATGGGCATGGATGCCGAGGGCAAGCCGTGGTTCCGCGTCGGTGACTACAAGCTGCTCGGGGTGAAGTACAAGGGCAGCCCTTTCATGGACGTGGACCTGCGCATCAAGCGCATGGACGAGGCCGGCATCGATTTCCAGGTGCTGTCGCCGAACCCCCTCACGTACTTTCATTTCATCGACGCGAAGGAGGCCGTTGCCTTCTGCGCGAAGCACAACGACGCGCTGGCAGCCCTGGTGAAGCGCTACCCGGACCGCCTGGCCGGATTCTGTGCGCTGCCCATCCAGGACCCGGGCGCGGCAGTCGAAGAGCTGCACCGCTCGGTGACGGACTTGGGCCTGTGGGGCCCCTACATCGGCGCCGACAGCCCGCGGCGCGTGGAGAGTCCCGACTTCGATCCGCTGTATGCGGCCTGCGTCAAGCTCGACGTGCCGCTGTTCATTCACCCCAGTGTTGCCGGTCTGGACGGTCCGCCGGGCGATCCCAATCTGAAGGGCTTCGACCTCGACCTCGCGGTGGGTTTTGCGGCCTCAGAGACGCTTGCCGTTGCGCGCATCATCTTCGGTGGCGTTCTGGAGCGCCATCCGAGACTCGACATCTGCATCAGCCATGGCGGCGGCGCGGTGGCCTACCTGGCAGGCCGCCTCGGCCAGGCCGGTATGATGCGTCCGTGGGCGCCGGCCTGGACGAAGAAGGACGGCGCCTTCGAGGAGATCCTCAAGCGCTTCTGGTACGACGCGCATGTGCATGACCCGCGCGCGCTCAAGATGCTCACCGACATCGTCGGCAAGGACCGGCTGGTGTTCGGCACCAATTTCGCCGGCTGGGACCAGCCGGCGCACATCGAGCCCTCGCCGCAGGCGAAGGAGATGGCCGACAACGCGCGCCGGCTGCTGCGCGCCGGCAAGCGGAAGTAACCGGGAACCGGACTCGTTCAGGGAGCGCGCGGAGACAGGGGCGGGGCGCAGTACCACTGCCGGCAGCAACGGCGGCGGCAGTCCCTCCTCCCGCATAGAGCGAGATTTCATACTGGAGGGCAACCATGCCAAGACACATCCTCATCAGCGGCGGATCCATCATCGACGGCACCGGTTCGCCGGCGAAGCCGGGCTCGGTGCTCGTCTGCGACGACAAGATCCTCGCCGTCGGCGCCGATGCCGACCAGCAGGCCGCCGGTCTAACCAGACAAGCGGCCGGCGTCGAGAAGATCGACGCCACCGGCCTCACCGTGATGCCCGGCCTGATCGATTCGCATTGTCACATCACCTTCGACGAGGTTTCCTCCAACGACGAGCTGTTCTTCCATCGCCGCCCGGGGCTGACCGCCATGGTTGCGGCGGTCAATGCGCGCAAGGTGCTGCGCGCCGGCGTGACCGGCATGTTCGACGCCGACTCGCTGTGGGAAATGGGCATCGACCTGCGCGATGCCATCGAGGCGGGCGTGGTCGAGGGGCCGCGCATGGCCACCGGCGCATATTCGCTGTTCACCTCGGTGGGCGGTACGGCCGGGCGGCTGGTGCCCGACGAGGGCACCATCGGCTACGGCAAGGTGCTGCGCAACAACCACGAGATCGTCACCGAGGTGCGCCGGCAGATCAAGATGGGCGTTGACTGGATCAAGCTGCACGTCACCGGGCTCATTCCGCGCCAGAAGCGCCGCGGCGAGCTGCAAGTATGGACGTACGACGAGATCAGGCTGGTGGTGGAAACGGCGAATGCGCTGGACATCCCCGTGGTGGCACATTGCCGCGGCCCGGATTCGACCTACGACGCGGCGCGCGCGGGCTGCAACCTGATCCTGCACGCCACCTTCATGGACGAGCGCGCGCTGGAGGAAGTGGTCAAGCGCAAGGTGGCCATCGCGCCGACGCTGACCTTCCAGGCCAATCTGCTCGACTACGGTGACCGCATCGGCGCCGACCCGGTGCTGCAGGACATCTTCCGCCGGGAGATTGCCGACAGCGCCGGCATGTACCGCCGCGCCTACGACGCCGGCGTGCCGATGCTGTGCGGTACCGAGTCCGGTTTCTCCGTCACGCCCTACGGCGCCTGGCATTACCGCGAGCTCGAGGTGTTCGTGCGCGACCTTGGTCTGACGCCGCTGCAGGCCATCCGCTGCGGAACGCTGGAAGGTGCGCGCGCGTTGTGCCTCGAGGGCAAGGTGGGCGAGATTGCGGCAGGCAGGTTCGCCGACATCATCGGCATCGCAGGCGACCCGTCGAAGGACGTCACCATCCTCGGTGACAAGTCCAAACTGAAGTTCGTGCTGACCGGCGGGCGCAGCGTGGACCTCGTCACGCCGGACCCCTTACGCAAGCCCATTTCCGGCTGGCGAGTGAACGCCTATGGCAGGATCCTGTCGCGCGATCTCCTATGATGGTCCCCCGGTCGGGGCGCCGGGCCCGGCCCGCCGGGTGCAGTCGACGGCGCGGCGGTCAGTCTCCCCGGCCTTGGGGGCTGAACGCGTCGCGCATGCGCGCGCTGAAATCCCAGCTGGTCATCCAGTCCGGAACAATGCGGATGGCGACCTCGTTCGCCGATTCGCTGCGCAGCATCCCGGCAAGGCGGCTGCCGGCCGCAATGCGGTAGCGCGCAAGCAGTTGTTCCAGGACCGCGGGGCCTTCCGGCGCATCGAGCCAGGCCTGGCCCTGTCCGCGCACGCCGCGATAGGGCGGGATCTCCGATGCGACTTCGAAGCCGCAGCGCGGATCCTCGCGCAGCAGATCGATGACGCGCGCCCGCTTGTTGCAGGCGCACCAGATGGCGCCGTCGCGTGGCAGGAACCACAGCGACAGTACCAGCGGCGAACCGGAGGGCGTCAGCACCGCCAGCCGCGCAGGAATCAGCGACGCCTCGAGGTGGGAGCGGATCTGCGATGCATTCCATGGACCTTTTATCTTCATGGGAGCTCTTCTTGAATGGTGCGCGGCGGGGGCGCGGCGCGGCCGGCGGTTTGCTGACGCCGATCATAGCCGCAATCGACCTGCGTCGATCGAAGCGGTGTGGACTCGCGCTTGCACTGGTTGCGGCGCTTGCCGCGTGTGCCGCCGACACGCTGTTGCTCGAGCGACCGGGCCGGCACGGCGCCATCATCGTCAGCGAAGCGCCGGGCGGGCTGCGTACTCTGCGGTTTGCCATGGACGGGACGCGGCAGTCCGTCGTGCGCCTGGGCGACCCAGAACATCTCGAACTGCCCTACGCGCGGGTAGCCATGGCGGGCCTCGCCCTGGTTGCACGACCGCAGCGCGTGCTCGTCGTCGGGTTGGGCGGTGGCAGCATTCCGATGTTCCTGCGCGCGCGGGTTCCCGAGGCGATGATCGATGTCGTAGAGATCGACCCCGACGTCATTGAAGTGGCCGCCAGGTATTTTGGCGTGGTTGCGGATGCTCGGCTGCGCGTGCACCTGGGGGACGGACGGCAGTTCATCGAGCGCTCGCCGCCGGCTGCCTACGACCTTGTGATCCTGGACGCGTTTGGCGCCCACAGCGTGCCGCGCCACCTGGCGACGCTGGAATTCCTGCGCGCCGTGCGCGCAGCGCTGCGACCCGACAGCGTGGTGGTGAGCAACGTCTGGAACCGGGCCTCCAATCCGCTGCACGACGACATGCTGGCGACGCTGCGCGCCGCGTTCGCCGCCATTCACGTGGTGGACGTGCACGGCGATGTCAGCCGTATCGTGCTGGGACTGCCGCGCATCGACCCCATGGATGGCCCGGAGTTGGCGCGGCGGGCAGCCGCGGTTTCCGTGGCGCGCGGCTTCCGCTTCGATCTCGGCACACTGGTCGAGGCGGGTTACGCCCCGGTCGAGCGCGATGGCGCCGCCGGCAGCGTGCTGCACGATCGGGGCGCGCCATGACGCGCGCGGCCGCGGCATGAACCGCCCGTCGCGGG
>VGIE01000127.1 GCA_016867955.1 Betaproteobacteria bacterium | reverse complement strand
ACGCAATGATGAAGTTTCTGCTTCGCAGCCTTTGTGAGCCCTGACCAGGAGACCTTCGCGAGTGCGTCTCCGGCTTGGCTGTTCACGCTCTCCTCCCGGAACAGTGGTTCATTTTAGCGCCTTCGAGAATCTGGCCAAGACTTCGTCCAGTGTCCGGTTGAAGACCTCGGGCTGCTCCCATTGCGGAATGTGGCCCACCCCCTTGAGTTCCCATACGCCCGAAAGGATGCCTCGCGACTCGAGTTTTGCCGCGGTCTCGCGGCAGATCTTCGGCGTGGTGGACCAATCATCCTCGCCCACGATGTAGTAAATCGGCGTCCTGGCTTCATGCATGCGGGACGCGAAGCTGAAGGACGTATACGTAATCAGGTCGGAATACTGGACATAGGGCGAGCAACGCGAGCAGTCGAATGCCATCTGCTTTCTGCGCGCCATCGGCGTCGTGCGACCAAGGACTGAAAGAATCGATGTCTCCATCCAGTCGCCGGGATTGATCTCGGCATCCGTCAAGACGTTGCCTCGGTAGTTGACCCCGGCTGCGCCAAGGAACGCGGCGCCTCCATCCACGGCGACGACGGCATCGATCTCACTGGGAAAATTCAGCGCTGTGGTGATCGAGATCGCGGCACCCATCGAATGCCCCACGAGGATCGGCCGCTTTAGATCCAGCGCCTTGATAAACCGCGCCACCGCCCCTGCATGCTCGTCCGTCGACCGGCAGGGTTTACCTCCGATCAGGTCGGACTTGCCGTGCCCGGGAAGGTCGATCGCGAACGCCCTGTAGCTGCGGCCGTAGTGCTCGATGTTGTCGCGCCAGGACAGCGTGTCCTGACTGGCACCGTGAATGAAGATCAGCGGCCGGCCCGCTCCGTGCTCCTCGTAGTACAGCCGTGTTCCATCCAACCTCGCATATGCCATCACTTTCTCCCCGTTCCAGATGCAGCCACGGCCCCTGCGACCGCCTTCATGCCTTCGGCAATCCAGTAGATCGCCTTCCAGTTCTTCATCAACTCGGTGTTCTTGGCCCGAATTTCAATTTCTCCAGCCCGGTACAGGCGCAGCAACGTGATGTCCTGGTTGACGAGGCGCTCCCAGCACCCGAGCGAACCGTTGATCACATAGTCGGCGTCCTTCATCCCTTCGCGAACTTCGGAGATCATGCCGTCTGCGAACCCGAGCGTTACCGCCCGACCGTCGACGCGGAACGCGATGCTGCCTTGAAACCAGCGGCAGTAGGTACGGAATTCCTCGGCATCTTCTAGGACTCTGGCGTAGGTCCGGAACCAGTCGATGTCCGGGAACTGGGCTGCTTTGCTCACGTTGTTCACCTCACGATATCCTGGCTGTCGAAATAAAACCTCATGAAATCACCTATGTATTTCTTCGCGTCCGCGAATGCGTACTTCCACTCCTCGGAGCCGAAAGCGGCGCGCGCCGCCGCGACCGTGTCGAAGCTGAGTTCGGCCATGCGGTAGAAGCGCGAGTTGGCTCGCTCCTCCGGAATCACTCGGTTGATGGTATAGCGGCGCAAGCCGGGAATTTTCTGCGCATCCCCAATGTGCTTGCCGACATACCAGGCCTCGAACTCGTCTTCTCCCATCCCGCTGGGCAACGCCCAGATCGAAACCACCTTGATCATTCCCGCTCTCCCCTAATTTTGGCTGAGCTCAAAACTTGCACGTCAGTGCCCGAATGCCGCGCACCGCCAGCAATCCGTTCGGTCCCGCCTGCGAATTCCTGTTCCAGGATGAATTGCTACTAGTTTCAGCGTTGTCGCGCTTGCCGCGCTAGTTCCGGAAGCCAGGTGGCGATCTCCGGGAACGCGTATACGAGAACGGTCGCGATCATTAGCACAACGACAAACGGCGCGGACCCAATCGCGACGTCCCCGAAGGTCTGGCCGGCCTGCACCCGCTGCAGAACGAACAGGTTAAGCCCTACCGGTGGTGTCAACAGACTGATCTCGATCATCAGCACCAGGAACACGCCAAGCCACACGCCGTCAACCTTGAGCGCCAGCAGCACCGGATAGAGCAGTGGGATAGTGAGGATGATCAGCGTCACGCTTTCGACGAACATGCCGAGGAGGAAGTACAGCAGGCTGATCAGTAGCATCACGCCCCACAGCGGAATGTCCAGTCCGCTGATCGTGCGCGTGAGCTCGGCCGGCACCTGCATGTAGGCCAAAAGGTACTTCAGCACCGACGCTGCGGCAATGATCAGGACGATCATCGAGGTCACCGAAACAGTGACCAGCGCGGCGTCCCAAAGATCGTGCAGGCGTAGAGCGCGGCGAAGCAGCACGAGCAGAAGCGCGCCTAGCACGCCACCCGCACCTGCTTCGGTTGGGGAAAAGACACCGAAGTAGAGTCCGCCAAGCACGAATCCGATCAGTGACAGCACCGGGATCAGGTCTAGGAGGCTCGCCGGGAGCGAGCGCAAAGCGATGCGTTCCACCGAGCGAGGCACGTCTTGAGGGCGCATCACGCTCCACAAGGCAATCAGCAGGATGAACAGTGTCAACACGAGTATCGCCGGCACGATTCCGGCGATGAATAACTGCCCGATCGAGACGCCGGTTAGCGAGCCATAAATGATCATCGCGCTCGACGGAGGCATCAGGATGCCCAGGGTACCGCCGGCGGCAATCGACCCGAATGTCAGGCGCTTGCTGTATCCCAAGCGAACCATCTGTGGACCCGCGATGGTTCCGAGGGCTGCGGCGTTGGCCACGCTGGAGCCCGAGATGGCCGCGAAGACACCACTGCCGACGATATTCGCGTAGGCGGCGCCACCCGGTATCGCGCCCAGCAATCGCGCGATCGCGTTGAACGCGACATTCGCGACCCCCCCGCGCATCAGGATCTCGGCCATCAGGACAAATAGAGGGAGCGAGGTCAGGATGTAGCTGTTGGACGACTCCCACATGATCCCACCGAGAACGCGCAACTGCGATGGCCCCAACATGACGGCGACGCCGCCGACGCCGACAGCCAGGATGGCGTAGAACACGCGCATGCCAAGCACCATCAGCAAGATGATCGCGACCAGGAATCCTGTAAGCAGGAGCGTGGCAGTCATCGAATCATCCGAGCGTTGAGGCGTTGTCCGACCGCGCCAAGGCAGCATCGGCGCCGCCAGGAAAGCGCTTGGGCGAGACCACTGCGAGTACGGTGTGCAGCCAGACCAGGGCCTGGCCGAACGCCATCACGGCCAGGCCGACCGGGACGACGATGCGCGGCAGGTACTCTGGGTACGTGTAAGTGCCCGCGGTCGCGACATCCTCGGCGGCATGGATCTTCCAGACCATCTGGATCGCGAACCACACCAGCAACGCCATCACCACCAGCCCGGTCGATTCATTGACCAGCGCGATCCAACGCTTTGGCTTGGTCGTCAGGCGGTTATACAGCGTATCGACACGGATGTGCCCATCGTGCAGCAGCGCATGGCCAGCGGCAAGAAACACCACGGACGGCATCAGGTAGGCCGCGGCCTCGTCGGACCAACCGGTTGGCCGATTGAAGATGAAGCGCGCCACGATTTCGTAGATCAGGATCGCAACGACTGCCACCAACGACGCGACAGAGGCCGCATTGGCAAGCCAGGCGGCGCGGCGCGCCGCCTGGCCCAATCGAGCGAAAACTCTTTCCAAGGCGTCCAATTGCGCTCCGTCGCAGCCGGTTGCTTACAGCGTCTTGCCTTGCGTCTTGAGCACATTGATCAGCAAGGTGCGGCCCTCCGGCCCGGTGCGTTCCAACCAGTTCGTCCAGACGACCTTGCGGGCCATGTCGCGCGCCTTCTGCTTCTCGGCTTCGGGGACGACGATGAACTGCATGCCCTTCGCCTTCAGGTCCTCGATCGACTTGGCCGTTTCGGCCAGCTGGCGCTGCGACAAGTCACGCTGGATCAGGGCGAACTCGTCCAGGACCGCCTTGCGGATGTCCGCTGGCAGCGGTTTGAGCGCGTCCTCGCTGACGACATAGAACCAGAGACCGTGTCCAGAGGGCCAGTCCTCCGCATACTTCGTCACCTCGAATAGCCCTGTGCCGAGGACGGCGTTGGTCGCCGACGTATACGCATCGACAAGGCGCCGCTCCATGGAGGAGTACAACTCGGTGAAGGGCAGTCCTACTGGTGCCCCGCCCATGGTCTCGATCAGCCTGGAGACGTCAACCGAGTGGCTGCGGTACTTCAGGCCCTTGAATTTCTCGATCCGGTCAATCGGACCGACGCTCGCGGGAGAGAAGAACAATGTGCCCGTGAAAGCCCCCATATTCACGATCGTCCCGCGCCAGCGACGCTTCATTTCTGCGTCCACATGCGGCCAGACGACGTCGCGGGCGACCGAGGGATAGTCCGCATCCTTGTCAAGGACACCCGGCAAGCCGAGTACCGCCCAGCGCGGATGGGTGGCCGAAACCGCAGCCGGTATCACGCTGCCCATCTGGATGCGCCCATCGGCGAGGGCTTCGAACATGTTGCCAGGATTGACGATGCCCTGCACGACCTCGATCTTGACCAGGCCCTTGCTGGCCTTGCCGATCCGCTCCGGGTACTCCTTCATCGCGACATCGTCGAACAACGTCTTGGGCACCGAGAAGATGTGACCAAACTTCCAAACCACCGGCTTCTGCTGCGCGTGCAAGTTGCCCGCGGCAAGCGCCAGCAACGCCGTGGCGCCGATTACAGCGATAATCGCCTTCGATCTCATCATTGCCTCCTGTGTTTAGAGCAGTTTATTTACGAACTGGTCCACCATCAGTACCGTCCCTTGTGACGCAAATACCTTTTCCATCAGAACCTTATGGACTTCGGCGTCACCGTCCGCACAAGCATCGCGCAACACGACGATCCGGTAATCGGCGTCGGCCGCCTGGCGCACGGTGCTGAGCACCACCCCGCTGGTCGAGAGTCCAGCCAGCGCCAGGGTGTCAACCTCCAGCGTGCTCAGCAAAGTTTGCAGGTCGGTATAAGAGAGTGAGCCCACCCGCCGTTTTACCACGATCGGTTCGCTCGCGCGCGGCGCCAGATCGGCCACGACTGCTGCACCCGGCGTGCCATCGATCAGGCGGCCCTGGTCGCGCAGCATCGCGACTCGCTTGTTGCGCCCGCTCGCGTCCGCGTAACCCGAGCGGTATGCGACGCGCACGAAAATCACCGGCATCCCCGAGGCGCGCGCGGCCGAGAGTGCGGCGGCAGCTCTTGAGACCGCCGCCCGACTGCCGCCGCCGGCCAGCATGTCGACGATTTCGGCCTGGAAATCCATGAGTAGGAGCGCGGTACGCCCGGGATCGATCATCTAAACACCACCGGGTAGTTGACATACTGATGGCGCGCGGTACCGGCATGTTCCTTCGGCGCCAGGTCCGGATGTGGTTTCACACCCGCGGCAAACAGGGCGGTGCCGATCGCAGCAAGGATGCCGATCGCGCTGGACGGCGCCTGCGCGCCGGCGGCTAGGCGCTTTCCGATGCACACATGCTCGCCATCGCCAAAGGCCAAGCCGAAGGAGGGCACGTGTTTGGGAACCTGTCGATGCGGATCAAATTGATCGGCGTCGGCGCCAAACACGGAAGGGTCGCGATTCGCGCGGATCAGGTTGAGTCCGAGCCGTTCACCCTTGTGAATAACCCGACCGGATTCCAGATGCACGGCTTCAGCCGCCATCCGGAACTGCCAACCGCTAGGCGGCCACAGGCGCAAGGTCTCGCTCATGCAGGCCTGCATGAAGGCCGGATCGGCCAGCCTGGCCTCGTTCTCAGGATGAGCGGCGATCCAGTTCCAAAT
The DNA here is from genome assembly GCA_016867955.1 of Betaproteobacteria bacterium. Taxonomy (GTDB): domain Bacteria; phylum Pseudomonadota; class Gammaproteobacteria; order Burkholderiales; family SG8-39; genus CAIYPG01. The sequence goes on along the minus strand of VGIE01000127.1, from coordinate 985 downwards.
TTCATGACAGGCATGGACGATCACAGTGGCCGACGTGTGCGCGCTGGCCGCCAGGTAGTGAATGCTTTCGCGCAGAATCTTCTCCGCGTCCATCGCTTGCGCTTCCTGGTGGACCAGGAGCAATTCGATCAGGTCTGTCGTGCCGGCGCGCGGGAGGCCGCCGTCGCGCAAACGGGTCTCGCGACGACGCAGCGAAGGTCCGAAAAAGCGCTCGCGATACTCGTCGCGCGCAACTGCCACCTCGGCCAGGACATCTGCATACGGCCGCGTCGACCACTCGATCACGACGCCCTCGTGCAGCTTCGCCATCAATCCGGACAGGCCTTCAAGTTCCTCGATCGTCTCGGCGCCGTCCAGCCCGACGATTCGCGCCGCCATGCCCGTGCTGACCAAGCGCGAGACATCGACAAGGTCGGCTTCGCCCACCGACTTGAACGCGCTGATCAGCCGTGCCGCAGCGAGGGGAACGACCGTACTCTCCAGGCGGACCACCATGTCGGGCCGGAAAAGCGTCGCTTCCACCTTCCGGCGCAGCACGTGAGCAGCGCCGTCCAGCGTGATCAGGACGTCGGCAAAGATGGTCTCCTTTGCGCCATCGTACGATGTCTGCATTAAGGTCGACTGCTTGAAGGCGTCGCGTACCTCATCGTATCGCGTAAGCCACGTCAGCGGCGCGCCACCCGGACCAGTCTCAGGCAACATAGCGTTGTTCCGTGGCGTAGTAGTCGTCGAAGCCCACAAGTGTCTTGATCTCGCCGAAGTTCGTCTCCAGAGCCGGGGGCAGTCCATCGCGCAGTGCCTCCACAGCGGCACGCATGGCGTGAATTGCGGCTCCGAAGGGGATCATTGGATACACCGCGAGACGAAAACCGATGTCCCGCAGGCGCTGCGGCGAGAGGTCGGGACTGTGTCCGCCGCGCACCATATTGGCCATCATCGGCCGATCGACCACGCGGCAAATTTCCTCCATCTCGCGCTCATTCTG
>VGIE01000126.1 GCA_016867955.1 Betaproteobacteria bacterium | reverse complement strand
TAGCGCTCTCAAATAAAGGCTATGAGATTCTTCGCCAGAAGCACGTTCTTCTCGAGGATGCTCTCGCGCCGCGCGACCCGCCAGTCGCCCTCCTCGGCGGTGCCGGCGCGGCGCAGCATGTCGATGCGCATGCCGACGAATCTATAGGTCTCGTATGCGTCCGGCTTCGGGATCAGGCTCCCGTGTCCCGCCATCAGCTAGGCGCGGGTGAACAGCTTGTGCTGCTCGTCGCGGAACAGCGCGTCGTCGTTGAAAATGGTGCGTGCGATCACGCCGCGCTCGAGATCAACCAGTTCGTCGATGGATTCCGTACTGCCCATATACCGTTGCGCGCTCAGGAAGCACGGGACGTTATTGGATGGTCCGCGCCCTGTCAAGGCAGCGGCTGACAGACGCGCCCCCGGCGCGGTCCCCCTATGCGGGATTTGAACAGCGCCGCCGAGCGTGCGCAGCAGGCGGCGCGGTCCCCCTAATAGCGGCCCTTGATCGGCTTCACAGGCCCGGTGTAGCGCTCGCGGCCGGGTTTGCCGGGGAGCCGCGGCAGCTTCAGCGGCTTCTCGGGCACCGCGCAGTCGGGCACCTCGTCGAGGAGGTGACGGATCAGGTTGAGCCGGCCGGCGCACTGGTCGTTGAAGTCCACAACGAACCAGGGCGCGCGCTTGCTGTGCGTCGCGCGGAACATGGCGTCGCGCGCGCGGCCGTACTCAGCGTAGCGCTTGCGCGCCTCGATGTCGATGGGCGAAATCTTCCAGCGCTTCAGCGGGTCGCTCGCCCGTTCCGCGAAGCGCTCCTCCTGTTCGGCCTGGTCGGTGGCCAGCCAGTACTTGATGAGGAGGATGCCGCTGTCTGTCAGCATGCGCTCGAAAACCGGCGCCTGCTCCAGAAACTGGTGGTACTCAGCAGGCGTGCAGTAGCCCATCACCTTCTCGACGCCGGCGCGGTTGTACCAGCTGCGGTCGAACAACACCAGCTCGCCGGCCGCGGGCTAAGCGTCTCGGCTATGGCGTTGATGCAGCCACCCTTGCCCGCCGCGTCACAGCCTTCGAAGATGACCAGCATGCGCTGTCCGGTGTGCTGCAGCCAGTGCGCCAGGTTGTTCAGCTCCACCCGCAGCGGCGCGAGCGCTTCTTCGTAGTTTTTTTTCTTCATTTGGTGTCCCCTGCGCTCAGGCCTGTGGCTTCAGCGTCTTGTTAAGCAGCTCGAGGATGTTGCCTTCGGGGTCGATGGCATAGACGATGTGGTTCCAGGCACGGGGATTCTCCGTGCGCGCCACTTCGCCCAGGCTGCTGCCGCCCGCGGCGATCACCGCAGCGAACGCGGCATCCACGTCTTCCACAGTGAAGCACATGTGGCGGAAACCCGGCCGGTTGGCGGCCGGCTTGTCATGTGGCAACTGCTGCTGGTAGCAGATGATCTCCAGGGTCGGGCCCTGGCTGCCGGTGTCGCCGGGGTAGCGCAGGTGCTGAACTCGGATGGCGGCGCCGGCAATGCCAGTGAGCTTTTCCAGCGCCGGCGCCGACTGGGAGCGCTCCGGTTCGGCGTCGGTGAAGCCAAACACGTCCCGGTAGAACGCGACCATGCGTTCCAGGTCGTTGACAATCATGTTGGTGTGGGCATATCGCGCCTTGATGGGCATGTTGGTGTCCTCGATGTCCTGATTCGGTTTCCGGATGCCTGCTGCGCGGCCGCGGTTCTTACTCCGCACCATGTACCGGCCGCGGTGCAGTGCGGTCGCGGCAACTATAACCCAGCCCTGGCGGATGAAGCGCCGGCGGCGCGTGCGGCCCCGCTTCTTCTCTTCCCCTCTTCCTGTAGCCTGCCGCCATGCTAGTACAGGCGACGGATCTTGACGTCATCATCATCGGCGCTGGCGTCGCTGGAATGCTGTGCGCGGCCACCGCCGGCCAGCGCGGCCGGCGCGTGCTGCTCATCGACCATGTGGAGAAACTCGCCGAGAAGAACCGCATCTCCGGCAGCGGGCGCTGCAATTTCACCAACCTCGACTGCAGGCCCGAGGCCTTCATTTCGCGCGATCCGCATTTCGCGCGTTCGACGCTGTCGCAGCGGGCCATGCACGCCTGCGACGTTCCGGGACTGTATTTCATCGGCTAAGTGATGGACTTCGCCGGCTGGCAGGGCGACCACAATTTCCAGTAGGCGTGGTCGTCGGGGCACGCGGCAGAGATGGCGGCCTGACCGCACGCCAGATGCCGAGCCTATGGCAGGTCGCGCGCTGCCCCTTGCCGCTACGGCAGGCGTGCGATGACCTCGATCTCGACCAGCACGTCACGCGGCAGGCGCGACACCTCCACGGTGGAGCGCGCCGGCTTGTGGGCACCGAAATTTCGCTCATAGACCGTGTTCAGCTTGCCGAAGTCGTTGAGGTCGTTCACGAACACCGTGGCCTTCACCACGCTGCCAAGGTCGGCGCCCGCCTCCTTGAGGATGGCGCGGATGTTGCGGAACACCTGCTCGGCCTGCGTCTCGATGTCGGCGGCGGCAAGTTCGCCCTGCGGCGTGAGCGGGATCTGGCCGGAGCAGAACACCAACTTGTCGACAACGATGGCCTGCGAGTAGGGCCCGATGGCGGCGGGTGCGTCGCTGGTCTGGATTGTCTTGATGATGACCTCCGTTAATAACAATATGCTCTTGATGGTCGAGCTGGTGGACAGCTATCCACGTTTGCGATGATGATCGCTGGGCAAGCCGTAGACGGCGGAGAGGTAGGCCAGGATGTTGTCGGAGCCGTTCACGAACTCGACCTCGCCGTGGCGCTTGAGGATGGAGCGATCGGCCTGCGCCGGTGCGGGTAGGCCCAGTACCAGCACCGGTGCACCTTGGTATTCTTCACCGAGAAGGTCCACCAGCACCTTGCGCGGCCGCGGGAACTCGATGTACTGCACATCGAGGGCGTGGCGCAGTTGCGGAAAGTAGGAGAGCAGGCCTTCCAGCTTGAGCGAGCCCGGGCAGTAGAACGGGCCCTCGCCGCCGTCCATGTAGCCGGGCTTGAGGGAAAACAGGCGGTCGCGTGGGATGGCGTTGCTCCGATAGGTCAGTGCTGCATTTCCAGCGCGGCAAGCGCGGGCGAGCGTCGCAAGGCAAACAGGTTCTCAGGGGGAGTCTTCGCCATCTGCACCGAACACCCGGGGCCGAGCACGAGACCGCGCCCGCCGATCTGGCGGATGGAGCGAATGGCCCTGGTCTCGACTTCGGCCGGCGTGCCGGTGGCGAGCGTTTCCGGGTCGACCCCGCCGCCCATCGCCCGAGCGGACAACCGAGGCGGTCCGGTTCGCAACAACGGCTTGCCCTGCGGAAAGCTGGGGTTGTGTCCTGCATGGGTGTCCCAGTGAAACACCTGCACCGGATAGTCGGCCATCGCCGACAACTGCACGTGGTCCTCGCACAAGTGCAGCAGGTTGCACCACATCGGCTTCGCTTCTTCCAGCACGGCGAGGTCGTACGAGCGCACCAGGCGCTGGTACTGCGCCGCCGACAGCTTGACGTTGTTCGCCCATTTAGTGGAGAAATAGATGCCGTCGGCGCCGAGCCGCACCACTTCGCGCACGAAGGGTGCGAAGGTGCGGGCGATGGCATCGAGCGCCGCTTCCAGTGCGGCCGGGTCCTCGTCGATGTGGCGTTTCAGCATCGCCGAATCGCGGTCGATCAGCTTTTCGGCGATATCGAGGGGAGAGAACACGGTCATGATCACCGGCAGTTCGGTGCCGACTGCCTTCTTCAGCCGCTCCAGGATTCGCAACTGTTCAGCCAAGGCCGTCGAGTCGGGGTCAAGGGGCCTGAGCTTGCGCCAGTCGGCGGCCGTGGCAATCGGGTGCCCGGTGCAGACATGCCCCTTGGCGGGATCGTTCGAGCGCGCGTAGGTAAAACCCCAGCCTTCGACGTGGTAGCTGGCGCGCGAATGCACCTTCAGGAAATCCCAGTCGTAGCGTTCCTGGAAGGCCAGGGTGGCGGCGATGAAACGGTCAGGGTCCACCTCATCGGTGAAGAAGTGCCCCCAGGCGCTCACCGGCACGCGGTCGACGCGTGCCCCGGCCAGCGCGGCACCAAGGCGCTCGCGCCGTGCCATGCCGGTGCCGGTGCGCGGGTCCAAGGGAGCATTGTGTGAAGGCTGCGTGGCCATGGTCTAGGCGCCCCAGACGGACTTCAGGTAGCGCAGCCAGTTCTCGCCCAGCACCTTCTTCATCGTCGTTTCATTCCAGCCACGTTTCGCCATGACGCCGGCGAGATTGGGCACGTCCTCGATGCGCTCGATGCCAGCCGGCTTCTTCACTACGCTGTGGCCGAAGCTGGTGATCTCGCGCGCGTAACCCTTGTCCTTGTTCACCGCTTCGAGGAAGGGGCCCGGGCGCGGATGGCCCTGGCTGAAATCGGTGCCGATGCCGACATGATCCTCGCCCACCAGCGCGATGACATGTTCCATGGCATCGACATAATCCTCGATGGTGGAGTCGTTGCCGTTCTTCATCGCCGGGCCGAACAGGGAAATCCCGATCATGCCGCCCCTGGCCGCCAGGGCCTTCATCTCGTCGTCGGTCTTGTTGCGGGCCGATTTCTTGAGTGCGGCTGGCAGCACGTGGGTGAAGCAGGGGGGCTTCTTGGCATAGTCAATGGTGTCGGCGGTGGTCTGCGCGCCGACATGCGACAGGTCGCACACGATGCCGAGCTTCGCCATCTCGTCCAGCACCTCGCGGCCAAAGCCGGTGACGCCGCCGTCGCGGATCTCGAGGTAGCCGGCGCCGGAATAGTTCTGCGTGTTGTAGGCGAGCTGCATGATGCGCACGCCGAGGTCGCGGAACACGCGCAGGTAATCGAGCCGGTCCTCGACGCCGGCGGTGTTCTGCCAGGACAGCACGACGCCGGTGCGGCCTTCGCGCTTGGCGCGGCGAAAGTCCTCGGTGGTATGCACCTGCAGCAGCAGGTCGGGGTGCGCGTCGAACCACTTTTTCCATTGCACCACGTTGGCGATGGCGCCTTCGAAGTTCTCCCATACCCCGCAGGTGGTGGAGACGCCTGTGTAGCCGCCCTGGCGCCAGGCGCGGAAGATCTCCGGCGAGAAATTGCAGATGTTGAGCGCGTCGAAGACGATGGCTGCTCGGAACACCTGTCCCGCCTGGTTGACATCCATCGTGCCTACTCCACCTTCACGCCGGCGGCGGCGATGACCTTGACCCACTTCTGGATTTCCGAGCGGATGAAGTCGCGGAATTTTTCACGCGTCTGCTCCATCGGCACAAGGCCGAGGTCGGCCATGCGCTTTTCCATGTCCGGCTGGTCGATGACCTTCTGGGTCTCGGCGGACAGGCGGTCGAGCGCGGCCGCGGGCGAGCCTGCCGGGGCGAGGATGCCGATCCAGCCAATCGCTTCGTAACCCTTCAGCCCCTGCTCGTCCAGGGTCGGCACGTCCGGCAGCAGTTTCGAGCGCCTAGCAGAGGTGATGGCGATGGCGCGCACCTTGCCCGACTTCACCTGCGGGATGGCCGCGGTAACGGTATCGGAGATGAACGGGATCTGGCCGCCCAAGAGATCCTGCATCGCCGGGCCTGCGCCTTTGTACGGAATATGCGTGAGCTTGATGCCGGCCATGGAGGCGAAGTGCTCGACGAACAGGTGCTGGGTAGTGCCCTGGCCCGATGATCCGTAGTTCAGCACACCTGGCTTGGCGCGGGCGTAGGCGATCATTTCGCGCAGGTTCTTCGCTTCGAACGACGGGTTCACCATGAACACCTGCGCCACCGAGGCCACTGCGGTGACCGGGTCGAAGCTCTTCGTCGTGTCATAGGGCAGCTTCTGCAACGTCGGGCTTATGCTGGTCGGGCCGCTGCCCGCCATCACCACCGTATAGCCATCAGGAGCCGACTTCGCCACGTGCTCCATGCCAATCGAGCCGCCGGCGCCCGGTTTGTTCTCGACGATCACGGGCTGGCCCAGCGTGGCGGGCAGCTTTTCGGCCAGCAGCCGCATCATCGTGTCTGCGCCCTGTCCGGGCGGGAAGGGCACGACGATATGCACCGGTCTCGAAGGCCAGGCCTGCGCATGCACAAAGGCGGGCGCAAGGCCAAATGTCATCGCGAGCGCGGCGACCCGCAGTATGTTCAGTAGGGACACGTGGGCTCCTGAGAATGGAGGGCTAGATTCAAGGATGCATGCGAGAGGCCACATAAGCATAACGCAGCCAGCGGCACTCGATGCCTCCGATCGTGCCATCCTGCGCCTGCTGCAGGACGATGCTACCAGTCCCGTATAACAGATCGCCTACAGTGTCGGTCTTTCGGTCACGCCGGAGTGGCGGCGCGTCCAGGAATTACGCGAGCGCGGCGTAATCAGGAGACAGGCCGCCGTCCGTGCGCCGGAAAACGTGGGCCTGCCCATTTCCGTCTTCGTCGCCATCAGGACCCATCAGCCCAGCGCCGCCCGGACCGACGGTTTTTCCCGCAACGTGATGGAGTTGCCCGAGGTGGTCGAGTTCGAGCGCATGAGCGGCGACACCGGCTACCTGCCGCGCGTGGTGCCGTCCGACATCAAGGGCTATGACGTGTGCTACAAGAAGCTGGTCAAGACCGCCGAGCGTTTCGACGTCAGCTCGAGCTTCACCATGGAGCGGATCAAGTGCACCACGGCGCTACCGATCTAGCCCAGGAACCTTCGCCGAAAGCGGCTTGTCCGGCGACCGGGAGCGCGGCATCGCGGGCAGGGATTCGTGCGCCGTGATATAGTAATACGGTATTACTTTATTACAGGGGTCCCGTGGCACATACCTCCAAACTGACTGAAA
>VGIE01000125.1 GCA_016867955.1 Betaproteobacteria bacterium | reverse complement strand
CGAAACCCGTGCAGGACTCGGTGGCGTCAACTCCGACCGTTCTCACGCCGGCCACGCGCGCGGCGCGCGGCCCGCGCCAGGCCCAGTCGATGAGCGCGCGCACTGCCTCAGGCGGGCCTTCGACCCATGCCTCCACGCTGCCGTCGTGGCGGTTGCGCACCCAGCCGGTCACGCCCAGCGCTGCGGCCTCGCGGCGCAGGGTTTCGCGATATCCGACGCCCTGCACCAGGCCGGTGATGTGCAGCTTCAGCGCCATGAGCGTCTCGATTCAGCGCAGCGCCTGCAGCGCGGCTTCGCTGTGCAGGGTGTAGATGGCCCCGACGCACATGGCGACCACGGGCACGATCACCAGCAGCGCGCCGGCAATCGCGGCCGGCCAGCTGAAGGGGCCGGCGTTCGGAGTGGCGGCGTGGCGCTGTTTCAGCAGCTTGATGCGCGTCATGCTGTTGACGATCACCAGCACGATCAGCACGTAGCAGAAATACTCCAGCAACGTGGCGCCCAGCGCCTTGCCGTTGATGACGCCGAGCCCGCCGAAGAATCCGATCATCCAGATGCCCAGCAGGAAGACGTCGTTCCACAGGCTGTAGTTCTCGTAGCGCTGGGCGAGCTTGCCCTCGAGGTGCAGGTAGCGGAACACGAACAGTCCCAGCGCTATGACGACAGCGGAAACGACGAGGAAAAACCAGCCGAGGAAGGGCAGTGAAACGGGCTGGATGAAACCGTCCACGCCTACTTAACCCGCATTCCGGGTTGCGCGCCGCTGTCCGGTACGAGCAGGTACAGTCCGGGAGCGTCTCCGCCCTTTGCCGATCCTGGCTCGAGACTGGCAGCGAGCACCATGCCCTCGGACAGGCCGAATCTCATCTTGCGCGGGGCGAGGTTGGCCACCACCACGGTAAGGCGGCCCTCGAGGCTCGCGGGGTCGTAGGCCGACTTGATGCCGGCGAACACCTGGCGCGCGCCGAGCGCGCCGAGGTCCAGCGTCAGCCTCAGCAGCTTGTCGGCGCCATCGACATACTCGGCGCGGACGATGCGCGCAATGCGCAGGTCGATCTTCGCGAAGTCGTCGATGGAGATGGTCAGATGGCCTTCAGCTGCGGCATGCGCGACGGGGACGCCGGATTTCGCCGGCGTTGCAGGGTGCGGAGTGGAGGACGTTTCCTTGGTATTCACCTGGGGCGCTTCCTTGTCGGATTCGAAGAGGGCGTCGAGTAGCCTGGGATCGACACGGGTCATGAGGTGACTGTATGCATTGATGCGATGCTCCGCGGGGAGCAGGGCACCCGCGTCGGCCCAGGCCAACGGGCCGATGTTGAGGAACTTCTCCACGCTGGCGGCAAGCATCGGCAGCACGGGCTTCAGAAAGATCGTCAGCAACCTGAACATCTGCAGCGCATCGGTGCAGGTTCGATGCAGGTCCGCAGGCTGTCCGGTCTTGGCGACTTCCCACGGCTTTTTGAGATCGACAAAGACGTTGGCCTTGTCGGCGAGCAGCATGATTTCACGCAGCGCCTTGGCGAACTCTCTTGCCTCAAACAATCCACGAATGCTTCCCGCAGCATCCTGCATCTCGGCAATGATGGCGCTGCCTTCCTGATGGCCGAGCAGCCTGCCGTTGAACCGCTTTGCAATGAAGCCGGCGCAACGGCTGGCAATATTGACGTACTTGCCCACCAGGTCGCTGTTCACCCGCGCGACGAAATCGTCGGGGTTGAAGTCGACGTCCTCGACATTGGCGTTCAGCTTGGCGGCGATGTAGTAGCGCAGCCATTCCGGGTTCATGCCGATGTCGAGGTATCTGAGCGGCGAGATGCCGGTGCCGCGGCTCTTGGACATCTTTTCCCCCGACACGGTAATGAAGCCGTGAACGTACACATTGTCCGGCACCTTGTAGCCGGCGAACTTCAGCATCGCCGGCCAGAACAGGGTGTGGAAGTAGATGATGTCCTTGCCGATGAAGTGGATCTGCTCGCTGCGCGGGTCGGCCAGGAAGGCGTCGAAGTCGATGCCCTTCTTCGCGCAGTAGTTCCTGAAGCTGGCCAGGTAGCCCACCGGTGCGTCCAGCCAGACATAGAAGTACTTGCCCGGCGCATCCGGTATAGGAATGCCGAAGTAGGGCGCGTCGCGCGAGATGTCCCAGTCCCCCAGCGCCTTCTCGCCCTCGCCGTCCAGCCATTCCCTGGCCTTGTTGGCCACCTGCGACTGCAGGCGGTCGCCGATCCATTCGCGCAGGAAGGCCGTGCAGCGCGGGTCGGACAGCTTGAAAAAGAAATGGTCGGAGGTCTTCAGCACGGGCGCGGCGCCCGACAGCGTCGAATAGGGATTCTTCAGGTCGGTCGGCTGGTAGACCGAGCTGCAGACCTCGCAGGCGTCGCCATACTGATCCCTGGCTCCGCAGATCGGGCACTCGCCCTTGATGTAGCGGTCGGCGAGGAACATGCCCTTCACCGGGTCGTAGAACTGTTCGACCGGCCGGGAGTAGATGAGGCCGGCAGCCTTCAGCTTCCTGTAGATGTCCTGCGACAACTCGACATTCTCCGGCGAGTCGGTGGAATGCCAGTTGTCGAAGGAGATGTGGAAGCCCTCGAGGTACTTGGGCCGCTCGGCGGCGATGCGCGCCACCAGCTGCTGCGGCGTGATGCCCTCGGCCTCGGCCTTGAGCATGATCGGCGCACCGTGCGCATCGTCGGCACAGACGAAATGCACTTCATGGCCCCGCATGCGCTGGAAGCGCACCCAGATGTCGGCCTGGATGTACTCCATGATGTGGCCGACGTGGAACGAACCGTTTGCGTAGGGCAGCGCGGTGGTGACGAACAGCCGTCGCGGAGCGGAATCCAGGGTAGGCGAAATGGGCATGGAAACTCTGTTCGGATTGCGGGCGCAACGGATTGGCGGGCCACGCCTGCTGCATTGCGGCCTGGACGGTTGCCTCGCAGAACCGACCTGGTAAGTGTCTAATTTTAGCGCGCTTATCAGTTTGCCGGGACACCTTCATTGGTAGAATGACCGCGCTATCAGCGCCGATTCCGGCGCCGCCGAATCACATCTGGAGTTCCCATGGCAGTCACAGTCGAACAGGTTGAGGTGGCGCTCCGGGCCGTCGTCGACGACAACACCGGCAAGGATCTGGTCGCGGGCAAATCGGCGCGCAACATTCGCATCGATGGCGGAGGCGTGACCCTGGACGTCGAGCTGGGCTACCCGGCCAGGACGCAGCGCGAACCGATGCGCGCGCGCGTCGAGCAGGCCGTGGCAGCGGTGCCGGGGGTGGCTTCGGTCAAGGCCAACGTGATCAGCCGCATCGTGCCGCACAGCGTGCAGGGCGGCGTGAAGCTGATCCCCGGCGTGAAGAACATCATCGCCGTGGCCTCGGGCAAGGGCGGCGTGGGCAAGTCCACCACGGCGGTGAACCTTGCGCTGGCGCTCGCAGCGGAAGGCGCGACAGTCGGCATTCTCGACGCCGACATCTACGGGCCGTCGCAGCCGCTGATGCTGGGTATCACCGGCCGGCCCGAGTCGAAGGACGGCAAGAGTTTCGAGCCGATGACGGGGCACGGCCTGCAGGCCAATTCGATCGGCTTCCTGGTCGCGCCGGACCAGCCCATGGTATGGCGCGGCCCGATGGTGACGTCGGCGCTGGAACAACTGCTGCGCGACACGCGCTGGCGCGACCTCGACTACCTCGTCGTCGACATGCCGCCGGGCACCGGCGACATCCAGCTGACGCTGGCGCAGAAGGTGCCGGTCACCGGCGCGGTCATCGTCACCACGCCCCAGGACGTGGCACTGATGGATGCCACCAAGGGCATGAAGATGTTCGAAAAGGTCGGCGTTCCCATCCTCGGCATCGTCGAGAACATGAGCATCCACATTTGTTCGAAGTGCGGACATGAAGAGCATATTTTTGGCGAAGGTGGTGCAGAGCGCATGGCCCGGGCGAACGGCGCCGAAGTGCTTGGCCACCTGCCGCTGGACATCAGGATCCGCGAGCAGACCGATGCCGGCCGCCCGCCGGTGGTCGCGGACCCCGATGGGCGCGCCGCGGAGCTGTATCGCGCCATCGCCCGCAAGGTGGCCGTGCGCATTGCCGAGCTGCAGAAGGACCAAACTTCGAAGTTCCCGAACATCGTGATCCAGAATACCTAGGCACGAGCAGGCGGATCGCGGGCAGAAGCTCACCTGCCACGAATGCGAAGATCGACCGTGGGCATCAAGAGAGAGTCATGAGCATAAAAAGCGACAAGTGGATCCGCCGCATGGCGGAGGCGACCAACATGATCGAACCCTTCGAGCCGGACCAGGTCAAGGAGATTTATGGCCAGCGCATCGTGTCCTACGGCACCTCGAGCTACGGCTACGACATCCGCTGTTCGGACGAGTTCAAGATTTTCACCAACATCAATTCGACCATCGTCGATCCGAAGAATTTCGACGAAAAGTCCTTCGTCGACTTCAGGGGCGACGTATGCATCATCCCACCCAACTCCTTCGCACTGGCGCGCACGGTGGAATACTTCCGCATCCCGCGCAACGTGCTGACGGTATGCCTGGGCAAGAGTACCTATGCGCGCTGCGGCATCATCGTCAACGTCACGCCCTTCGAGCCGGAGTGGGAGGGTTACGTGACACTGGAGTTCTCCAACACCACGCCGCTGCCCGCCAAGATTTACGCCAACGAGGGCGTGGCGCAGGTGCTGTTCTTCGAATCCGACGAGATCTGCGAAACCTCCTACAAGGACCGCGGCGGGAAATACCAGGGACAGAAGGGCGTCACGCTGCCGAAGATATAGAACAGCGCGGCCGAGCCTGCGTAGCAGGCCGCGCGGTCCCACGGCCCAGGGACAGAAGGGCGTCACGCTGCCGAAGATATGAGACGGGGCAGCGCGGTCCTTCCGTGACGCTTTGCGCTATAGTTTCCTCGCAGGCCCACAACCCAGGAAGATCGATCATGTCTGGCTGGATATTCCTCGTCATCGTGGTGGCGCTGGCGGTATGGGCGATATCGATCTACAACGGTCTTGTCACGGCGCGCAATCGCTACAAGAATGCCTTCGCCCAGATCGATGTGCAGCTGAAACGGCGCTACGACCTGATCCCAAACCTGGTGGAAACCGCCAAGGGCTACATGGCGCACGAACGTGAAACCCTGGAGGCGGTGATCAAGGCGCGCAACCAGGCGGCGACCGCGGCGCAGACGGCCAGCGGCAGCCCGGGCAACCCGGCGGCCATGCTCGCGCTGGGACAGGCCGAGGGCGCGCTCACCGGCGTGCTGGGAAGATTGTTCGCGCTGGCGGAGGCCTATCCGGACCTCAAGGCCAACCAGAACATGCTGGCCCTGCAGGAAGAGTTGACCAGCACCGAGAACAAGGTGTCGTTCTCGCGCCAGGGCTACAACGACTCCGTCATGGAGTACAACACCCGGCGCGAATCCTTCCCAGACACCCTCTTTGCAGGCATGTTCGGCTTCCAGCCGGCCGAGTTGCTGCAGGCCACCGAGTCGCCGGAAGAGCGCAAGGCGCCCGCGGTCAAGTTCTAGCCAGGCCGCCTTTCGGTTGTGTCGCTCGCCCTGCCGTGTGCGGCCCATCGAGTTCCCTGTTCCGAAGCGCGGCGACTGACCGTTTGAAGCGCCAGGTCGCCGCATGAATTTCTTCGAGCACCAGGAGGCCGCCCGCAGGAGCACCCGCCTCATGCTGGTGCTCTACCTGCTGGCGGTGCTCGTCGTCGTGCTTGCAGTCGATATCGTGGTTGCGATCGCGTGGGGGTGGTCGCAGTTTGCCGTGATCGTCGCCGAACCCGGCGTGCCAGGCTGAGCTGGCGCGTTCGCGAAGGTGCCGGCGGGCGTGCATGCTCTTGGCATCTTCGGCACGCTGGCCGTAATCCTGGGGGCGAGCGCAGCCCAGACGCTGAAACTGGGTGCAGGCGGCACGGCGGTCGCCGAGATGGTGGGAGCACGGCGCGTTGGCGCGAAGGCGCCCGATATGCTGGAGCGCAGGCTGGTCAATGTCGTCGAGGAAATGGCGCTTGCCTCTGGCGTGCGCGTGCCGAAGGTTTTCGTGATGGACCAGGAGCGCGCCATCAATGCCTTTGCCGCCGGCGATTCGCTGTCGAACGCGGCCATTGTGGTGACGCGCGGAACGCTGGAGTCGCTCAACCGCGACGAACTGCAGGGCGTCATCGGGCATGAGTTCAGCCACATCGTCAACGGCGACATGACGCTCAACGTCCGCATGCTCCTCATCCTTGCCGGCATCGTCTTCATCGGTTCAGTCGGCCGCTTCCTGCTGCGCAGCCTGCGCGGCATCCGCGACAACAAGGGCGCCGGCGGCGTCACCCTGCTCGGCTTTGCCCTGTTCGTCATCGGCTATGTCGGGCTGTACTTCGCGCGACTGATCAAGGCCTCGGTGTCGCGCCAGCGCGAGTTTCTCGCCGATGCCTCGAGCGTGCAATTCACGCGCAACCCGGACGGCATTGCCGGCGCGCTGGACCAGATCCGCGCATCGACCCGCGGCAGCGAAGTCGACAGCCGTTACGCCGAAGAGGTTGCGCACATGTTCTTCGGTCAGGGCATCCGCGTCTGGTTCGGCGGCATGTTCGACACCCATCCGCCCATCGAAGAACGCATCCGCCGCGTCAGCCCGCGATTCCAGCCCGCCGCCTACCGCACGCGGCGCCCCCAACCCGGCGCCGATGATGCGGGCGAGGCTTTGCCGGCACCGGGGCCCGTCGTGGGCGCCATGGGCCTGGCATCCGGAAGTGTGGTTGCGGGCGCACGGGCTGCCGACCGCGGCGTCGCGTGGGGGCGT
>VGIE01000124.1 GCA_016867955.1 Betaproteobacteria bacterium | reverse complement strand
GCATCCGGCACATCAATGTCGATACCAACCACCGCACCGCAGGCGATGCCCACCGCGCAATCGGGCCAGCGGCGCCAGATGTCGATCTCGAAGGTTTTGGTCGCCCGATCGCAGTGCCGCGTCCAATCGGGATAGGCCGCCCAGGCGCCCTTCCGGAAATGCCCCGGCACCTTGGCGCCCGGCATGATGGGAATGACCGGATAGCCATTATCCACCATCCGCGCGCCGAATTGCGCCATGAAATCCTTCATGCCGCCCTCCCTGGCAAAGGCGGTGCGGGATGGCTGCCGCTATCGAGGCGTTGCGCCAGCGCGTCCTGATAGGCGGTGACGATCACCTCCAGCAGCGTCAGCCATTCGGCATCGGTCAGCACCGCGAGATCGGTCTTGCCGATGCTCTCCAGATACTCGCCCGCCATGGGGCTCGCGGCCTGGATGGCAGCGATTTCGTGTTCATCGGGATCAATCACGCCCCACCTCCGACGCATGGCATGCATGCAGCGCATGGAGCAGACAAAGCGCGGAGCGCCGGTCTTGCGTCGCGGATCGAACCTGCCCGGCGTCAGCGCCTATGGGACCAAATTGGCGATTTGAGTAACGGAGGATTTCTGGCTCATCGTAACCCCAAGGAGAGTGAAGATGAGGCAGAAATCCTCCGTCCCACTCACGCGGGTAGCAGCCGAAAAACTGGTCCGCGATATTCGCCGCGCCACGCGCAAGCACCATTCCGCCGAGGGCAAGATCCGCATCGTCCTGGAAGGGCTCCGCGGCGAGGAAAGCATCGCCGCCCTTTGTCGCCGCGAAGCCATCGCCGAGAGCCTGTATTACGCCTGGTCGAAGGAGTTCCTAGAAGCCGGTAAACGCCGCTGGCGGGTGACACGGCCCGCGCGGCCACCAGCGACGAGGTCAAGGCGCTCCGCCAGGAAGCCCGCGCCCTGAAGGAGGTCGTCGCCGAGCAGGCACTCGAGCTCCGCCTGTTCAAAAAAAACATGATCGCGGATGGGGACGACCGCGCATGAGATACTCCGCCGCCGAAAAGCTCGAAACCATCCTGTCAATCGGCGTTCAATCGGGACCTCTGATCGGCGTGCAAGAGGGACCCCGGTTGGGGCGCGCGGAGGGGATGCGCGGAGCCGTTTGGCGTAGCGCAGCGCATCGCCGTAGCGCGCTCGCGGGACGGTGGTTTCAGGCGCGGTTCTTGAAACGCCAGGAGTCGTTGCCGGTCTCAAGGATGTCGCAGTGGTGGGTGAGCCGGTCGAGGAGAGCGGTCGTCATCTTGGCGTCGCCGAAGACGCTGGGCCATTCGCCGAAGGCGAGGTTGGTGGTGACGATGATCGAGGTGCGCTCGTAGAGCTTGGCGATGAGGTGGAACAGGAGCTGGCCTCCGGATTGCGCGAAGGGCAGATAGCCAAGCTCGTCGAGGATGACGAAGTCGCGGCCGACGAGCTGGTCGGCGAGCCGACCCGGCCTGCCGGCGCGGGTCTCGGCCTCGAGCTTGTTGACGAGATCGACGACGTTGAAGAACCGCCCGCGTCGCCCGGCGCGAATACAGGCTCTGGCGATCGCTACGGCGAGATGGGTCTTGCCGGTGCCTGTGCCGCCGATCAGCACGACGTTGCGCTGCAGATCGAGGAAGCCGCCGCCGGCGAGTTCGCGCAGCAGCGCTTCGTTGATCGGCGTCCCGGCGAAGGTGAAGTCGGCGAGCTCCTTGGCCAGCGCAGGCGTGCGGTGGTGAGCTGGTACTTGATCGAGCGCGCCTGCTTCCCGGCGATCTCCGCCTTGAGCAGATCGCCGAGGATGTCCTGGACCCCATGCTTGCGCTTGAGGCCGCTCGCCAGCACTTCGTCGTAGGCCGCGCGCATGCCGGCGAGCTCGAGACGGCTCATCATCCCGAGGAGATCCTGGCGCTCCATCAGCCGGCCCTCCGCAGGGCGTCGTAGCGCCCGCAATCGGCGCGCGGGGCGTGATCGAGCGTGAGAGCTGCCGGCGTCCGGATCACGGGCGGCGGATCGGGCTCTCGGGCTCGCGCGAGATGTTGATGATCACGTCGCTCGAGAACACCCCGTCCTTGAGCGCCGCCGCACAGGCCGCCTCAACCGCCGCCAGCCCGTCGCTCAGCACCGCGCCGAGGATGTCGACCATCTGCCGGTCGCCGTCGGGACTGCCGGCCAGCTTGCGGCGCACCCGCTCGATGGCCGCGGGCAGGACCCAGTCCTTGAACGGGGCGCCGTTGCGCAGCGCGCCGGGCTTGCGCGCGATCACCGGCACGTAATGCCAGGGGTCGTAGGCGGTCTGGTTGCGCCCGAAGCGGCGGGCGTGATCGCCGACGACCTCGCCGTCCTGGCGGATCACGATGCGGTCGGCATAGGCGTGGATCTCGACCGGCCGGCCGACCGCCTTGGCCGCCACCGAGTACTTGTCGGTGTCGAAGCGCACCAGGCAGGTCTTCGAGACCGAGGCCGGCGTCGCGTGGAAGCCGTCGAAGCGCCCGGCATAGGGCACGAGATGCGCTCGCTCCGCCTCGAACACCGACCACACGCCCGCCTCGGCGATCTCGGGATGGCGATGCGCCTTGGCATGCGCCACGCAGCGATCGGCGAGCCAGGCGTTGAGCTCCTCGTAGCTCTTGAACTTGAGCCGCGGCGTGAAGAACCGCTCGCGCACCAGCCCGACCTGATTCTCGACCTGGCCCTTCTCCCAGCCCGCCGCCGGCGTGCACGCCACCGGCTCGACCAAGTAGTGCGCGCACATCTGCGCGAAGCGCCGGTTGAACCCGCGCTCCTTGCCGATGAACACCGCGTCCACCGCCGTCTTCATGTTGTCGTAGATGCCGCGCGTGCACGTCCCCTTGAAGAACGCGAACGCGCGGTCATGCGCATCGAACAGCATCTCTTGGCTCTCGCGCGGATAGGCGCGCACGTAGGGCATCCGGCCGTGGCACAGCCGCACCTGCGCCACCTTCGCCATCGTCGTCACGCCGTCGAGCACCACGACCTCGTGGCTCCAGTCGAACTGGTAGGCCTCGCCGGGGGCAAAGCTCAGCGGCACGAAGGCCGCGGCGCTCGCGGCACCTTGCGCCCGCTCCCAGTCGCGCGCGTAGCGCCGCACCGCGTCGTAGCCGCCCTCGTAGCCGAGTGCCCGCAGCTCCTCGAACAGCCGGATCAACGTCGGCCGCTCGCGCGCCGCCTTCGTCGCGTTCGCCGCCAGCAGCCCGTCGAGCGCCGCGCGCCATTGCCCCAGCTTCGGCCGCGGCTGGACCTCGCGCTCATAGCAGCACCTTGCGCACGACCTTGCGCGACACACGGAACTCGCGTGCGATCGCTTTGATCGACTTCCCCTGCACCAGATGCGCGCGGCGAATCTTCCGATCGTTTCCACTATCAACATCCCCGCTCTCGACCGGCTGTGGTTCCAGCCGATCAGTCTTACCCACCGGGAGAGAGGGGTCCCTTTCGGACGCCGATCACCCCGTAAACGGGGTCCTTTTTGCACGCCGATTCACATTGCGAGGCCTATATCCGCAGCCAACACCATGAGGGCTGGACCGCCCTCCCCGCACGCTACGACGATGGCGGCCTCTCGGGTGGCACGCTGGAGCGGCCTGCGCTGCAGCGCCTTCTCGTCGATATCCGGGCCGGTCGCGTGGATCTTGTCGTGGTGTACAAGGTCGATCGTCTGACGCGATCGCTCCCGGACTTTGCCAAGATCGTCGAAGCCTTCGATGCCCAGGGCGTCAGCTTCGTCTCGGTCACCCAGCAATTCAACACGACCACCAGCATGGGCAGGCTCACCCTGAACATGCTGCTGTCCTTTGCGCAGTTCGAGCGCGAGGTCACTGCCGAGCGCATCCGCGACAAGATCGCTGCTTCCAAGCGCAAAGGCATGTGGATGGGCGGTTCTGTCCCGCTTGGCTATCGGGTTCACGAGAGGAAGTTGATTGTCGAGCCGGACGAGGCCGCAACCGTGCGGCGCATTTTTGCCGGCTATCTCGAGCTTGGATCGGTGCGGCTTTTGCAGCAGCAGTTGGAACAGGCGGGCACTGTCGGCAAGTCAGGCCAGCCCCTGGGCCGTGGGCCGCTCTATCATCTGCTGCAGAACCGCATCTATCGCGGCGAGGTCAGCCACAAGGGCTCGGTCTATCCGGGCCAGCACGAGGCCATCGTGGATCAGGCGCTGTGGGAAGCAGTGCAGCGTCGCCTCGCCGAGCAACGTGCCAACACCCAGAACCGCCCCCGTGCATTGGGTCAGGGCCCACTCGCGGGCCTGCTGTTCGACGCCACAGGCGACAAGCTGGTTTCCACCTACGCGAGCAAGGGCGGCCGGCGGTACCGGTACTACACCTCACGCCGGCTCGTGACGGGGCTGAGGGCAGAGGCGAGCGATGCGGTCCGCGTACCGGCGGAGCAGGTGGAACGCTTGGTTCTCCAACGCGTCGAGATGCTGCTGGGCGACCATGCCGGCCTGTTCGGGGCTCTTCGGGAAAAGGACCTGCTGCCAGAGGGGGCCAAGGACCAGCGGCGGGTTCTGCTAGGTGCGGCGGAACTGACCAAGCGCTGGAGTACCACGATCAGCACTGGGCAGGTGGCGATGCTTCAGGGCTTGCTTCATCGCGTCACGCTGCATCCCGAACATCTGGAGGTGCAGATTGCGTTGCGCGTCCTCTACGCGCTGCTGATGGGAGATGCGTCGGCAGGAAAGTCGGGCGATCAGGACAGCGATGAGCCAGAGCCGCTGACCTCACTCTCGATCCCGGCGCGGCTCCGACGGACAGGGAAGGAGATCGCCATCGTCATCGACGGTAGCGGCGGGCCGACCGGTGCCGACACGCCCCTCGCCCTGCTGATCGCCAAGGCCTATGCGCTGCACCAGACGATTAGGAACAGCGGCACACCGATCGACACGCTGGGCAGCGGGAGGGTGTCGGGCGGACCTATCTGCTGCGCCTGCTGCGGCTTGCCTATCTCGCCCCTGACATCGTCGAGGCAATCCTGGCTGGACGGGAGCCACAGGGGCTGACGGTCAACCGCCTCATGGCGCAGGTGCAGTTGCCAATCGGATGGACCGAGCAGCGCCAGGCGCTCGGCTTCGGCTGAGCCGCGCCGCAGCACCTACATCGCCGTAGATTTCAAAACCTCCAAAAGCGGCATTTGAGACGCGGCGCCCAAAGGGGCGCCTTTGCGGCTCTATCCGGCGTCTCTGGAACGGCCGGGGCGCTTAAGCGGCCGGAAAACCCCGCAGACTGCGGGCCTTTCGGCGCAGGACTGGGAAAATGCCGGTCCTCGGCGCGCAAGGCAGACTGGGTGGTTGACGGCGGCGACGCCGAAATCGGGGACCGCGATGGCAGCGATTTCCTCACGCATATCGGGGCGGACACGCAGCGCGGTCAGATGGCTGTTGAACAGCCGCCCGACGGCGAGCGCGGTGGCGAAGACCGGGGCGTCGTCCGTGGTGCCCAGGGCCGGCAACCGAACCAATTTCGGCATGACGTAGACCCCTTTGTTCCGCCCGGGATGCTCGCCCGCCCGTCCGCTCAGCGCATTGACGCAGGTCAATCGGATGAAGCGGTGGATCGCACGCGCGCCGAGGGCTGGAATCGCCGGCCCGAATCTCGCATAACGGCGCCCCACCCGTGTCGGAGTTACCAGCGTGAAAACGTCGCTCGCGTTCGCCGCCCTGATGCTTTTCGCCGTCCCCGTCGCCGCCCAAGCACAGGGCCAGGCCTTTACTGCCCGCACCGCCGGGGAACTCGCCGATCTCTGTGGCACCAAACCAACCGACGCGCCCAGCGCCGCTCGGCTGAATTTCTGCCTGGGCTACGCGCAGGCGACGATGGATGCCGAGGTCAAGCAGACCGGCGGCAAGCGTTCCTATTGTATCCCCAATCCGTCGCCGTCGCGGCAGGCGACGATGGTGGAGTTCGCGGGCTGGGTGAGGGCGACGCCCGCCAACGCGGGGCTGAATTCGCAGGATGCGCTGATGCGCTTCATGGCGCAGCGGTTTCCCTGCAAGACATAAGCCGATCTTTTGAATGCCGACCCTATTGGCCCGCCGACGCGCTCACCGTCCGACGCCGCGATGGAGCGGAACCCGTACAGAACATCCGCTCGGGCCGCAACAACCCGTCCGACAGGCGGCATAGCCCCACGAGCCGGCCATTCGCCATGGCCCGCGCCAACCCGCCCTCCGGGTCGGCCGCCGCCGGGATGCGGCCCATCAGCGCGACCAGGCTGATCGCCTGGCCCTGGCGCAGCCCGATCGCCTCGGCCGGCATGACGGCCAGCGGCGGAATGTCGCCCAGCGCCGTTTCCACCGCCAACAGGGCATCGGCCGAGTCCGCGCTCAGCGCCTCTAACGCGACGGCGTCGGCTTCGACGAACGGCCCCACCCGCAAGCGTCGCAGCGTGGCGATGTGGCCGAGGCTGCCACAGGCACGCGCGAGGTCGCGGGCCAGGCTGCGCATATAGACGCCCTTGCCCGATTCCACCTCGAACACCGCCGTATCGGCGTCCGGCCGTTCCACCAGCGCGAACCGGTCGATCCGCGCGGGACGCGGTTCCAGCACCGGCGCTCGGCCTTCGCGCGCAAGGTCATAGGCCCGCTCGCCATTCACCTTGATGGCCGAGAAAATCGGTGGAATCTGCATGATGTCGCCCTGGAACGCCCCGATTTCGGCGTTGATGCGCGCATCGGTCGGGCGTTCGTCGATGCTTTCCACCACCGCGCCGTCGGCGTCGTCGGTGTCACGCGCTTCCCCGAAGCGGAGCGTGAAGCGATAGCGTTTGGTGCCATCCATGACATAGGGCACGGTCTTGGTGGCCGC
>VGIE01000123.1 GCA_016867955.1 Betaproteobacteria bacterium | reverse complement strand
AGCGCTGGCCCTGCAGCGGCTGGCCTGCGTTACCGGCGAGACACGATATGCGCTGGCGGCCGAGCGGGCCATCGCCTTGTTCCATCCCCGCATGCGCGAGCGTCCCGCCGGCTACGCAAGCATGCTGATGGCGCTGGCGGAAACGCTGGAACCGACCCGAACCATCATCCTGCGCGGGCCCGCCGCGGCGTTGGGCGCCTGGCAGCAGGCGCTGGCTGCGCGTTACCTCCCGGGGACGCTGGTGCTGGCCGTGCCAGACGATGATGAGGGTGCGCGGCTGCCGTTGACGCTGGCCAAGCCTTCGCCCCGGCATGCCGGGGTCAACGCCTGGGTATGCGCGGGCGTTACTTGCCTGCCGCCAGTGGCGAGCCTGGATGAGCTGCTTGAGACCCTGCGGCCGCCGCAGTCAGCCTAGTCGGCAGGCGTTTTTTTGGCCCTGAAATTTTCCCGGACCACCGAAAGCGGCTAGCATTGCGCCTGGTTTCGCCGCGGCGCGACCCACTTTCGCGATAAACAGGAGTATTCAATGAAGATTCAACACGTTTCCGTCCTCGTCGCTGCCTCTGCCGCGATGTTTCTCGGTGGTACGGCATCGGCGCAGGATGCCGCCAAGCTGGCCCAGGAAAAGGCCTGCCTGGCCTGCCATGCAGTCGACAAGAAGGTGGTCGGCCCGTCCTACAAGGAGATCGCCGCGAAGTACAAGGCCGACAAGGGCGCCGAGGCCAATCTGGCGAAGAAGATCCGCGCCGGTAGCGTTGGGGTCTTTGGGCAGGTGCCGATGCCGCCGAACACGACGGTAAGCGAGAAGGAAGCCCAGATACTGGCGAAGTGGATCATGTCGCAGAAGTAGGCGGCCACGCCGTGCGCCGGGCCGGTCTTTCCCGCGATGTCGGGCGCGACCGGCGCCCCGGGCCGGGCCGCCCGACGAAGCAGGCACCCGCAGGGGCCGGCTCGTACAGGCCCGAGGGCCTTTGTGCATTGCTTGTCGCAGATTGACCTTTCCGCGGTTGCGGGGATTGGCCCGGCAAGATTGCGCAAGCTCAAGAATTGACAAGGTTTCCCGGCGGTACGCATAATCCCGCGCTTTCGCGCCGCTTCGACTCGATTTCGTCAAGAACAACCCCCAATGTAGTGTCACATGATTGCTATCCGCGTCCGCACCCTGAATATCGCAACCGTGGCTGCGCTTGGCGCACTGGGCCTGGCCAGTTGCGGCAAGCAAGAGCCGCCCAAGCCCGCAGCAGCACCTGCCGCAGCGCCCTCGATCGAAATCAAGATTGGCAGCGTGGCCCCGCTGACCGGCGGTATTGCCCACTTGGGGAAAGACAATGAGAACGGCGTGCGCCTCGCCCTCGAGGAAGCCACCGCAGCCAAGATCAAGATCGACGGCAAGGAAGCCAAGTTCGTCCTGGTGGCCGAAGACGACCAGGCCGATCCGAAGGTCGGCACCACGGTGGCGCAGAAGCTTGTCGACGCCAAGGTCGCCGGTGTCGTCGGCCACCTGAACTCGGGGACGTCGATCCCGGCGTCGGCCGTGTACAACACGGCCAACCTGCCGATGATCTCCGGTTCGGCCACCAACCCGCAACTCACCGAGCAGGGCTTCAAGGGGGTGTTCCGCGTGGTCGGCCGCGATGACCAGCAGGGCCCGGCGGTGGCGAATTACCTGGCCACCAGCGCCAAACCGAAGACCGTGGCGATCATCGACGATGCCACTGCCTACGGCGAGGGGCTCGCCAACGAAGTCGAGAAGGCGCTCAAGGCGGCCAACATCCGCGTGCTGGCGCGCGAGAAGGGTGACGACAAGAAGTCCGACTGGAAGGCGGTGTTGACCAAGCTGCGGGGCCGTAATCCCGACGCCGTGTTCTACGGCGGCATGGATGCCACCGGCGGTCCGCTGCTCAAGCAGGCGCGCGAGCTGGAGCTGAAGGCGGTGTTCGCGTTCGGCGATGGCGCCTGCACCGACAAGATGAAGGAACTGGCCGGTGAGGCCGCCGACGGGCTGCTCTGCTCGCAGGCCGGCATCCCGCCGCAGGCCGCTTCGAAGAAATTCCTCGACGCCTACAAGGCCAAGTTCAAGGTCGATCCCATCCTTTACTCGCCGTTCACCTACGACGCGGCCAACCTGATCATCGAGGCGATCAAGAAGGTGAACTCGCCTGACCCGGCGAAGTACCTGCCGGAGCTGCAGAAGATCGAGTACGCCGGCGCCACGGGCAAGATCGCGTTCGATGCGAAGGGCGACCGCAAGAACGCCGAAATCACCATCTTCTCCATGAAGCAAGGCAAGCTCGCGCCGATTGCCATCGTGCAGGGCGGCCAGACCACGAAGTACGAGGACTTCATCGCGCAGGCCGGCGCAGCTCCCGCGGCGGCACCGGCGGCGGCTCCCGCAGCAGCGGCCCCCAAGGCCGACGCACCGAAGGCGGACGCGGCGAAGAAATAAGCGGCTCCACCATCGCAGCCGCAACGCAGGAACGGCACCCTCGGGTGCCGTTTCTTTTTTGTCGGGCCGATGCGCCTCGCCATCCGATGAACATCTTCATCCAACCGCTCATCAACCAAGCAGCGTGGACCACGCGTGGCGCGTCGAGAAACTGCGTGCACCCCGCCCCGCGCTGCTGCAGTCGGACCTGTTGATGGATATCTTCATCCAGCAACTGATAAACGGCATCACGCTCGGGGCGGTCTATGCCATGGTTGCGCTGGGCTACACCATGGTGTACGGCATCATCCAGCTGATCAATTTCGCGCATGGCGAGGTGGTGATGGTCGGCGCCTTGATCGCGTTCTCGGTGATCAACGCGCTGGCCGGCTCGGGGCTGCCGCCGGTGCTCATCGTGCTGATCGCCACGGCGTGCGCGGCGCCCCTCTGCATGCTGCTGGGCTATTCCATGGAGCGCATCGCCTACCGCCCGCTGCGCGGCGCGCCGCGGCTGGCGCCGCTCATCACGGCCATCGGCGTGTCCATCATCCTGCAGCATATTGCCCTGCTGATCTGGACGCGCAACCCGCTCGCTTTCCCGCAGATCATCGGGATCGAGTCCTACCATGCCGGCGAGGCCACCATAACCAACGTGCAGATCGCCATCATCGGCATCTCGACGCTGATGATGGCCGGGCTGGCTTTCCTCGTGTACCGCACGCGGCTGGGCGCAGCGATGCGCGCGACGGCGCAGAACGCGCCCATCGCCGGGCTCATGGGCGTCGACGCCAACAAGATCATCGCTGCGACCTTCGTCATCGGCGCGGGGCTGGCCGCCGTGGCCGGGGTGATGGTGGCGAATTACTACGGCATCGCGCACTACACCATGGGTGCCAACCTCGGCCTGAAGGCCTTCTGCGCCGCCGTGCTGGGCGGCATCGGCAACCTGCCCGGCGCCATGCTGGGCGGCGTGCTGCTGGGTGTCGTCGAGGCGCTGGGGGCCGGCTACATCGGCGACCTGACCAACAACGTGTTCGGCTCCAACTACCAGGACGTGTTCGCTTTCATCGTGCTGATCCTGGTGCTGGTGTTCCGGCCGTCCGGGCTGCTTGGCGAGAAAGTGGGGGACCGCGCTTGAGCCCGCGCGAAGTACGCGGGAAGGCGCGGGAAGGCGCGCGCAAGGCCGGGGACAGCGCATGAACGCCTTGCGCAACCATCCGCAGGCGAAATGGATCGGCGTCGCGCTGGTGGCGCTGGCGCTGCTGGCGCTGCCTTTCGCGCTGGCCTCGGCCGGCACCGCATGGGTGCGCATCATGAATCTGGCCATCCTCTACATCCTGCTCTCGCTGGGGCTCAACATCGTGGTGGGTTTCGCCGGGCTGCTCGACCTGGGTTACATCGCGTTCTACGCCGTCGGCGCCTATGCCTACGCGCTGCTGGCCTCGCCGCACTTCGGCCTGCACCTGCCGTTCTGGGTCATCCTGCCGATCGGCGCGCTGGTGGCTGCGCTGTTCGGCGTGCTGCTGGGTGCGCCGACGCTCAAGCTGCGCGGCGATTACCTTGCCATCGTCACGCTCGGCTTCGGCGAGATCGTGCGCATCTTCCTCAACAACCTCAGCACACCCATCAACATCACCAACGGTCCGCGCGGCATTAGCCGCATCGACGCGTTCTCCATCGGCGACTTCAGCTTCGCCAGGACCGACGCTTTTCTCGGCCTGACGTTCAGCGGTCCCGTCAAGTACTACTACCTGCTCTTGCTGGTGATGGTGGCGGTGATCTTCATCAACCTGCGCCTGCACGACTCGCGCATCGGTCGCGCCTGGGAGGCGATTCGCGAGGACGAGGTGGCGGCGCGCGCCATGGGCATCGACACCACGCGCGTCAAGCTGCTGGCCTTCGCCATGGGCGCGTCCTTCGGCGGCATCGGCGGGGGAATGTTCGCTGCAATCCAGAGCTTCATCAGCCCCGAGAGCTTCGTGCTGGTGGAGTCGGTGATGGTGCTGTCCATGGTGGTGCTGGGCGGCATGGGCAATGTCGGGGGCGTGATCATCGGCGCCCTGCTGCTGTCCTTCGTGCCGGAGATCCTGCGTTTCACCGTCGAGCCGCTTCAGCAGCGGCTGTTTGGCCGCATGCTGGTCGAGCCGGAGGTGATCCGGATGCTGATCTTCGGCCTCGCGCTGGTGCTGGTGATGATCCTGCGGCCGGGCGGCCTGTGGCCGTCGGCGGTGCGTCGGCGCGAACTCTCCGCCGGCCGGGAGGCACGGTGAACCCGCCCGGCGCGCGCAATGCGGAGGCCGCGAAGCCCGAGCAGCCGGTGCTGCTCGCCTGTGTGGACGCGGGCAAGCGTTTTGGCGGCGTGCAGGCACTTGACGCCGTGAGTTTCGCGATACGGCGCGGCGAGATCTACGGCCTCATCGGACCCAACGGCGCGGGAAAGACGACGCTGTTCAACCTGCTCACCGGCATCTACGCGCCGGATTCCGGGCAATTCACATTCGACGGGACGAGCCTGGCGGGCCTGAAACCGCACCAGGTCACGCTGCGCGGCATTGCGCGGACCTTCCAGAACATCCGCCTCTTCGCCAACCTGTCGGCGCTGGAGAACGTGATGATCGGCCGGCATGCGAGGACGCATGCCGGCGTGATCGGCGCGGTGCTGCGCAACCCTGCTACACGCGCGGAGGAGGCTGCCATCGCCAGGCGCGCGATGGAACTGCTGGAGTTCGTCGGCATTGCCGCCCGCGCCGACGACGCCGCGGGCAGCCTGCCCTACGGCGACCAGCGGCGGCTGGAGATCGCGCGCGCACTGGCTACCGATCCCCTGCTCCTCGCGCTGGACGAACCGGCCGCCGGCATGAACGCCACCGAATCCCGCGCGCTGGCCACGCTGGTGCGCAATGTGCGGGACCGCGGCGTCACCGTGCTGCTGATCGAGCACGACATGAGGCTGGTGATGAGCCTGTGCGATCGAGTGCTGGTGCTGGACCATGGGGAGCGCATCATCGAGGGCTCGCCCGCGGAGGTGCAGCGCGACCCGCGCGTGATCGAGGCCTACCTTGGTGCGGAACTGCCGGCCTCTGGCGTAGCGAAGACGGGGGGCGCGGCGACATGAGCCTGCTCGAAGTGTCTGGCCTCGAGGTTCGTTATGGCGGCATCCGCGCGGTCAAGGGCATCGACCTGCATGTCGAGGAGGGCGAGCTGGTCTGCCTCATCGGCGCCAATGGCGCCGGCAAGTCGAGTGCGTTGCGCGCTGTCTCCGGCATGCTGCCGACTGCGCCGGGTGCGGTGCGCTATGGCGGCCGCGACATGGCGGGACTGCGCGCCTTCGAGCGCGCCCGCGCGGGGCTTGCGATGGTGCCCGAGGGCCGCGGCATCTTTCCGCAGCTCACGGTCGACGAGAACCTCGGCATGGGCGCGTATGCCCGCCGCGACGACCGCGTCGCCGCCGATCGCGAGCATGTGTTCGCGCTGTTCCCGCGCCTGATGGAGCGCCGCCGTCAGACCGGCGGCACGCTGTCGGGGGGCGAGCAACAGATGCTGGCCATCGGCCGCGCGCTGATGAGCCGGCCGAAACTGCTGCTGCTCGATGAACCGAGCATGGGCCTGGCGCCCATCGTCGTGCAGCGCATCTTCGAGGTCGTGCGCCGGGTCAACGCCGAGGGCGTGACGGTGCTGCTGGTGGAGCAGAACGCGCGCGCCGCACTGGCGCTGGCCGGACGCGGCTATGTCATAGAGAGCGGCGCCATCAGCCTGTCGGGCGCCGCGCGCGAACTGCTGGACAATCCGCAGGTGCGCGCCGCCTATCTCGGCGAGGCCGCCTGAACGACCAACTCCCGGGGGCGTCAGACGGGATTGCCGCCAGGCGTCCCGAGGCAGGGGAGTTCGCAGCAACGCCGTTGCCTGATCGACCGCTCGGTGGTGCCATGAGCTTTTATGCTGTTATCGATATAGCAATCCACCATGGACGTACCATGGGCAGGCATTTTCACAATGCAATTGCCTGAAATCACGGCCGAATAGCGGGCACGGGCGGGCGCGCCCCGGGGAGCGCACCGGCTACTTGGCGCGATCGGCGGCGGTGGTGAAGGTGTCGGCGTAGAACTCCGCCTCGGGCAGCTTGCATTGCTCGATGAAATCCTTCTTCGCCGAGTCCACCATGATGGGCACGCCGCAGGCGTACACCTGATGCCCCGACATGTCGGGGAAATCCTGCATCACCGCGCGGTGCACAAAGCCGGTCCGTCCGGTCCAGTGGTCTTCGGGAAGCGCGTTGGAGATGACCGGTACATAGGTAAAGCCCGGGTGCGCGGCCGCCCACTGCTGCGCCAGCGCGTCCATGTACAGGTCCTTGGGGCGGCGCCCACCCCAGTACAGTGTCATGGGCCGCGTCGTGCCGTGGTGGGACACGTTCTCGAGGATGGCCTTGATGGGC
>VGIE01000122.1 GCA_016867955.1 Betaproteobacteria bacterium | reverse complement strand
TGGTGCGCAAGGAAGACCCGCGCCTGCTGACGGGCCAGGGCCGCTATGTGGACGACCATGTCGTGCCGGGCATGCTGCACGCCGCCTTCGTGCGCAGCCCGCACGCGCGGGCGAAGATCAGGGGCATCGACACTGCCGCTGCACGCGAGCTACCCGGCGTGCACGCCATCTACACCGGCGCCGACATCGCCAGGCTGGTCAAGCCGGTGCGCAGCCTGCACTGGCCGCCGGCCCTGCCCTACCCGGTCAACCTGCCGCTGGCCCACACAGACGTGCGCTTTGCCGGCGACCCGGTGGTGCTGATCGTCGCCGATGATCGCTACATTGCCGAAGACGCCGCCGAGCTGGTGGCGGTCGATTTCGAACCCGAACATCCCGTCGTTGATTACCTCACGGCGCACGCCGGACCGCCCGTGCACCCCGATCTCGACTCCAACCTGCTGATGGAAGGCGCCTCGCCCGCCGACCCGGAGCTTGACCGGATCTTCGCCACCGCGCCGCACGTCGTCGAAAAGACCATCGCTCAGCAGCGCTACATCAACTCGCCGATGGAGACGCGCGGCATCATCGCGTCCCATTCGGCGGCAGACAATCTCACCACCATCTGGTCCGCCTCGCAGGGCGTGCACCAGACGGCGTACTACCTCGCCAATGCGCTCGACTGCGACATCGGCGACCTGCGGGTCATCGCCAACGACGTCGGTGCCGGCTTCGGCGGCAAAGTGCACCCGCTGCGCGACGAAGTCGCTGTGGTCGTCGCGGCGCGCCACCTGCGCCGTCCGATCAAGTACATCGAAGACCGCATGGAGCACCTGACCGCCTCGGCACAGGCGCGCGAGGAATCCGCGCATGTGAAGATGGCTTTCGATAGGGACGGCTTCCTGCTCGCCGCGCACTTCGACTACCAGAATGACTCCGGCGCCTATCCGTGGCTGCCGACGGTCGCGCCGCTGGCCGTCAATGCCTTCCCGGGGCCCTACCGGCTGCCGAAGTTAGGCTGGCGCACGCGCGCCTGGTACACCAACACCGTCGGGCTCGGCGCCTATCGCGGGCCGTGGATGTTCGAGACCGTGGCCCGCGAACAGCTCATGGACATCGCCGCAAAGCAGATGGGCATCGACCCGCTGGAGCTGCGCCGACGCAATGTCATCCTGTCCAAAGACCAGCCGTACAAGACCGCTTCCGGGCAGGTCTACAACCGCGTGTCGCCGGACCAGACGCTGGAGAAGGTCGCCGGCATGATCGATATCCCCGCCTTCCGCAAGGAGCAGGAAGCGGCACGCAGGCAGGGCCGCTTCCTCGGCCTGGGCTTCAGCGTATACATGGAGCCCACGGTAAATGCCATCGGCGGCATCCGTACTACCTTCCAGGCCGAGACGCGCATCGACGCCTCCGGGCGCGTCACGGTGAGCTCGCACATCGGCAACCCGGGCAACAGCCTGGAAACCACACTGGCCCAGATCGCCGCCGATCAGCTCGGCGTCGACATCAAGGACGTGCGCGTGGTGTACGGCGATACCGCCAACACGCAGTTCGGCCCAGGCGCGGGCGGCAGCAAGCAGGCGGTGGGCGCGGGTGGTGCCGTCACGGTCGCGGCGCAAACGCTGAGGAAGAAGATCCTCGCCATCGGCGCCAAGATGTTGGAGGCCGCACCCGAGGACCTCACCATCGAGGAGGGAAAAATCTTCGTCAAGGGCGTGCCGCAGGTCTCGCTGGCGCTCAAGAATATTGCCGAGGCAACCTATTACACCCCCAAGATCCTGCCCGAAGGCATGGAGCCCGGCCTCGCCACCAGCCACCGCATGACGCTGCCGGTAACGCACTGGGCCAATGCCGCGCATGCCTGCACCGTGGACGTCGACATCGAGACCGGCATGGTGCACATCCTGCGCTGGATCGCCAGCGAGGACTGCGGCGTGATGATCAACCCCACCGTGGTCGAGGGGCAGATGTCTGGCGGCATCGTGCAGGGCATCGGCGGCGTGCTGCTCGAACATGCGATGTACGACGAACGCGGCAACCCACTGGCGGCGAGCTACAAGGATTACCTGCTGCCCCTGGCCACCAACATCCCGATGATCGAGTACAGCCATGTCTGCACGCCCTCCGAGACCCCCGGCGGCTTCAAGGGCGCGGGCGAAGGCGGCGCCATCATCGCGCCCCCTACGCTGATCAACGCCATTGCCGACGCACTGGCGCCCTTCTACATCGATTGCACGCGACTGCCGCTGTCGCCGGACCGGCTGGTGCATGCCCTTGAGGCGTCGCGCAACAAACCTCATGGCGCCTAACAGAATTGCTGTTAGGCGCCCCGACCTAGGGGAGCACGAGGGCATTTATCCCCTCGTATCATTTCGGTACTCTTACTCGATCTGAAGGGGACTTCATGCGCGGTGTTGGATTCTTCGAGTTCGGCGGGCCGGGAGTGCTGCGGGTGGTCGACCTGCCTGAAACCCATGCCGGCGCCGGCGAGGTTCGCATTCGCGTGCATGCCGCGGCGGTCAACCCGACCGACACCTACACGCGCAAGGGTTCCCGAGCCGAGGCCATGCGCGACATCCCGCCGCCCTACGTTGTCGGGATGGATATCGCCGGCGTCATCGACGAGATCGGTGCCGGTACCCGCACCGACCTGTCCGTCGGCGACAAGGTCATGGCGATGGTGGTGAACAGCGGCAGCCATGGCGGCTACCGGGAAAGCATCGTTCTGTCGGCTGACGCTGTCGTGCAGGCCCCGGCGAATGCCACGCTGATCGAAGCCGCCACGCTGCCCATGAATGGCCTCACGGCACGGCAGTCGCTGGATCAACTGGCGCTGCGCCCGGGCCAGACGTTGGCGGTCACGGGCGCAGCGGGATGCTACGGCGGCTATGTCATCCAGCTGGCCAAGGCCGATGGCCTCAGGGTGATCGCCGATGCATCTGCGGCCGACGCGAATCTGGTTCGATCGCTGGGCGCCGACATGGTTGTGCCGCGCGGTGACGACATCGCGGCACAGATCCGCAAAGTCGCACCGGATGGCGTGGATGGCCTGGCCGACGGCTCGTTCCAGAGCGGGCTGGCGCTCGGCGCGGTGCGCGACGGCGGCAGCTTCGTCTCCGTGCGGCACTGGGCCGGCGCAGAGCGCGGCATCACCTTCCACAAGACCTCGGTCCGCAGCTACGACCTCCGCGCCGACCTGCTGGACCGGATGCGGCAGCAGGTCGAGGACGGGCTCATCACGCTGCGCGTCGCCGCAACCTTCACTCCGGAGCAGGCACCGGAGGCCCATCGGCGGCTTGAGGCCCGGGGAACGCGCGGTCGCATGGTGATCCTGTTTTGATCTGCATGTTGACGCGAGGCGAGGTCATGCCCGCCGAAGGCGAGCGACACCCGTCGTGGTACTGAGCCTGACGAAAGTTCGCTCCGCGTGAATCATCTCGTTCTTGCTGTCGGGACAATGTTCTTGCAGCAGACCTTTGTTTCCTACGGCAGGGCCTTGCCGGCGATCATTGCACCGGCAATCATCCTCGACCTGGACCTCGACCCCGCCTGGATCGGCGCATATTTCGGTCTCTCGGCTTTCGCAGCGGTCGTTTCCAATCTCGGCTGCGGCAGCCTGATTGTTCGTCATGGAGCCTTGCGTGTCAGCCAAATGGCGCTGGTCCTGCTTGCCGTCGGAACCGCGTTGCTGACGCTGGGGACTCCGCTCGCCCTAGTCCTCTCCGCAATCATCTGCGGTGGTGGGACTTCCCCATCGACACCGGCCAGTTCGCACCTGCTCGCCCGTTGCACGGCGCCGAAGTACCTGCCGCTGGTGTTCTCGATCAAGCAGACTTCGGTGCCAGTCGGCCTGCTGCTGGCCGGGATATTGGCGCCGTTGCTGACGGAACTGACAGGTTGGCGCACCACGATGCTGGCGAGCGCCATGGCGTGCCTGATCTATGCCCTGCTGCTGCAGCCCGTGCGCGGCCAATTCGACGCAGACCGCGAACCGATGCGCAGCTTCAGGATGTCGGATTTCCATTCAACGCTGGTTTCGGTGATCAAGGCGCCCGACATGCGCGCCTTGTCGCTTGCCTGCCTCGCCTTCAACGGTGTCCAGGCCACCTTTACCGCGTACTTCGTCCTCTACCTGACCACCATCGGATACACGCCAGTAGCCGCGGGTTTCGTGTTTTCCGTGGCCGTGGCCGTGGCCGTGCCCGGTAGAATCTTGTGGGGCTGGCTCGGCAGCGTTCGTGTCGCTCCGCACCAGCTGTTGGCGGGACTCGCCTTCACCATGACGGCCAGCGTGATGCTGCTTGCATTGTTCGTCGTCGGCTGGCCGACGCTCCTGGTAGGCTTGATCGCCTGCGTGCTAGGCGCCACCGCGCTGTCCTGGCATGGGGTCCTGCTGGCTGAGGCGGCGAACATGGCGCCGGAACGCATGCGGGGCAGCGTCACTGGTGGCGTACTATCGTTCGGCCAGGTAGGCGCGTCGGCATTCCCGCTCGTCTATTCCGCGCTGCTCAACGGCACTGGCAGTTACGGTTTTGGCTTCGTGGTCTGCGGGGTGCCGGCGCTGCTGATCGGCTTGCAACTCCTGCGCAAGAACAGGCGCCCAGGGAACGCTGTGTAGCTTCACCACGCAGCGGAAGGACGCCGTGCCAATGCCAGTCATCCACTCGGCCATGAGATTGTGGTCGGCCCGCGGTCGACCCCACGCGCAGGACGCGCAGGTTTGCTTGATGCGGGCGCATCGGCGATGATTGATCCCGTTCGACAATACGATCGGAGTATTCAGCCATGACTTTCCGGCAACTCTTCGACCCCGCATCCTCGACCTACACCTATCTCATCGCGGACGACACCAACCACGAGGCGGTGCTGATCGATTCGGTCATCGACCAGGTCGCGCGCGACCTTGCGCTGCTGCGCGACAATGGGCTGACGCTGCGCTACACGCTGGACACGCACGTGCATGCCGACCACGTCACCGCCGCTCACGCCATCAAGCAGGCACTGGCCGGCGGGGCTGCCCGGCCGGCCGGAGTAGCCGCCGTGCAGACCGCCGTGTCCCGCGACTGCAACGCCGCTGGCTACGACCGCTACCTCGGCGACGGCGACGTCATCCTGTTCGGCCGCGAGGAGATTCTCGTCATTGCCACGCCCGGCCATACCGCAGGCAGCGTGTCCTTCCTGTGGCGAGACCACGTGTTCACCGGCGACGCACTGCTCATCGGCGGTTGCGGCCGCACCGACTTCCAGAGCGGCAGCGCCGAGGCGCTGTACCACAGCATCACGCAGAAACTGTTCACACTGGACGAGCAGGTGCTGGTCTATCCCGGCCGTGACTACAAGGGGCGCCGCGTCAGCAGCATCGGCGAGGAAAAGCTCTTCAACGCTCGCCTTGCCGGCAAATCGCTCAAGGAGTTCGTGGCGATCATGGACTCGCTCGGCCCGCCCGCTCCGGCCCGCATCCACGAAGCCGTTCCTGTCAATCTCGTCCGCGGCACCGAGCTGCCGCCCGCCCTCTCAGGGCAAGTTCCACGCGAGGCCGCTGCGCTTGCCGACCTCGACAGCATCTCCGTGCGGCAGTTCTCCGATGAGTGGCAGTCACCGGCGCTGCGGCGCCGGACCGTGCTCATCGACGTCCGCACCCCGGCCGAATTCGCCATCGAACATGTCGAGGGCGCGCAAAGTCTTCCGCTGGATCAGCTCGATCCCGCCGCTCTCATGGCGCGCGTCGGTCCGGCGCATACGGTGTTCTGCATCTGTCAGACCGGTACGCGCAGCCAGCTCGCCGCCGCGCGCCTGCGCGAAGCGGGTTTCGCACAGGTAGTCCATGTCGATGGCGGCACCAATGCGTGGCGCACCGCCGGACTGCCGCTGGTGCGTGCCAGCCCCTGACTGGCCCGAAGCGTGGCGGCGGGCGGCGATTCCGCAGGGCGCCTAGGTCCGCGGCGCCCTCGCCGCCGTAGCATGCGCCCGCAGGATGCGGACGACCTCATCGTCCTCGACCTGGCCGAAGTCATGATAGAACTGCCCGACAGCATAGAAATTCTCCGGGGAGGCGAGGCATACCACTTCGTCGGCGTACGCGCCAACCCGCTCCAGGCTGTCGCGCGCGCCGACTGGTACGGCACATATCAGGCGCACAGGATCCTTTGCGCGCACGGCATGCAGCGCCGCGATCATGCAGTCGGTGGTCAGCGCGAGGCCTGCGATCGAGGCCGCATTCTGCAGCGCGGTCCGCGTGACCTTGCACGGGTCGAGCACCCCCATGTCCACCAGCGCGCCATACTCCCCGCTGGCGGCGTTGTAGCCGAAATCGCCGGCCCCCTCGAGCACCCGCCCCAGCACCACGGCGGGCTCGTCCCCGGCGTTGGTGGCGATCTGCCGCGACGGCTCCTCGAGGGCGCGCAGCACGATCCGGGTGCCCGCCGCCTGGTCGGCATTGCCGGCGAGCGGGCCCCCGAGATTCGCGCGCGCCCGCAGCAGTGCCACGCCGCCGCCGGCAAGGACGCCTTGCTCCACCGCAGCTCGGGTCGCGTGCAGCGGGTCCTCGGTGCGGCTCTTGCGCTCCTTCATTTCGGTTTCGGTGGCGGCACCGACACGGATCACGGCGACGCCGCCCGCCAGCTTGGCCGCACGTTCCTGCAACTTCTCCTTGTCATAGTCGCTGGTCGCATCCGCGATCTGCTGCCTGATCTGCGCCACCCGCGCCTCGATGCCTTTCGGATCCCCGGCGCCGCCGATGATGGTGGTGTTGTCCTTGTCGATCTCGATGCGGCGCGCGCGTCCGAGGTGCGCCGGCGCGGCCTTCTCCAGCGAGAGGCCCGCCTCCTCGGCGATGACGTGGCCGCCGGTGAGGACCGCGATGTCCTCGAGCATGGCCTTGCGGCGATCGCCGAAACCGGGCGCCTTCACCGC
>VGIE01000121.1 GCA_016867955.1 Betaproteobacteria bacterium | reverse complement strand
TGCAGGGCCAGCGCTGCAACCCCGTTACCCGATGGCGTGGCATTGTCATGGCCCGGCTTGCCACGGTGGAACAGGACCTCATGGTCGTGGCTGGTGAAGTAGAAGCCGCCGCGGAGCGGGTCCTCGAACTGCGCGAGCAGCGTGCCTGCCAGCGCCTCGGCAAAGCCCAGCACGGCAGCATCGAAACGGGCCTGCAGCAGCTCCAGCGCGGCAGCCAGCAGGAAAGCGTAGTCGTCGAGATAGGCGTTGAGGCTGGCACGGCCATCCTTAAAGCTTGCGCGCAGACGCCCGGGCGCGGCAATGGCTGCGGCGCCCGGCGCCGACTCGGCGCCGGTCTGCCAGAGCCGCGTCCGGAGAAAATCGAATGCCTGCCACGCCGCTTCGATCCAGTCGTCGCGGCCGAAGATGCGGCCGGCATGTGCCAGTCCCTGGATGGCCAGCGCATTCCAGCTGGTGAGGATCTTGTCGTCGAGGCCGGGATGGATGCGGCGGCTGCGTGCGGTGAGCAGCTTTGCGCGTGACGCCTTCAGCAGGGCTTCGCACCGGCTGAGCGGGCGGCCGAGCTGCGATGCGACCTTCGCCAGCGGCATGCCGACGCGCAGGTGCCAGTGCCGGCCCTCGAAGTTCGCCGGTGCATTCAGGCCGAAGTACATTTCGGCGACGGCAGACTCATCGGCGGTCAGCGTCGCGCGAACCTGTTGCGGCGTCCACACGTAGAACCGGCCTTCCTCGCCCTCCGAATCGGCATCCAGCGCCGCGTAGAAAGCGCCCTCGGCGGACCGCATGTCGCGCAGCAGCCAGCCCGCCGTTGCCTCGACCACCTGTGCAAAGCGCGGATCCTGCGTCAGCGTCCACGCGTCGGCATACAGGGACAGCAGCGGTCCGTTGTCATAGAGCATCTTCTCGAAGTGGGGGATGCTCCAGTGCGCGTCGGTGCTGTAGCGGCAGAAGCCGCCGCCAAGGTGGTCGAAGATGCCGCCTTCGGCCATCCGCGCCAGCGTGAGCACCACTATGTTGAGCGCATCGCCATCCGCAGCGCGTCCGCGGCCAGCGTTGCCAGCCGCACCCGTGGCAAAGTGCCTCAGGCACAGTTCGAGGTCGCTGGCATGGGGAAACTTGGGCGCCGACCCGAAGCCGCCATCGTCCGGATCGAAGTTCGCCTTCAGCGCCTCGATTGCCGACAGCAGCGGCGCGTCGTCGAGCGCGCCGGGCTGTGTCCCGCCGGCGGGTTCCAGGTGCGCAAACGCCTCCAGAAGCGCCGCGCTCTGCGCCACAATATCCTTCTGCCGCTCGCGGTAGATGGCCGCCATGCGCTGGCACAAATCGGCGAACGCAGGCAGACCGTGGCGCGGCGACGCGGGGAAGTAGGTGCCGCCAAAGAACGGCGTCCCGTCGGGCGTGAGAAACATGGTCAGCGGCCAGCCGCCGGGGCGGTGCGCCAGCATCTGGTGCGCCAGCTGGTAGATCTGGTCGAGATCGGGCCGCTCTTCGCGATCGACCTTGATGTTCACGAAGTGATCATTCATCACTGCGGCCACCGCCGGATCCTCGAAGGACTCGTGCGCCATCACATGGCACCAGTGGCAGGCCGAATAGCCAATCGACAGCAGGATGGGACGCTTCTCCGCACGGGCACGGGCCAGCGCCTCCTCGCCCCAGGGGTACCAGTCCACCGGGTTGGCCGCATGCTGCAGCAGGTAGGGGCTGGTTTCGCGGGCGAGGCGATTCGGCGGTTGCACCTGAGCGTCGGTCATGAACGGGAACATTGTCGGAAGGGAGGCCGGATTATGCGCCGCCACGCAGGCCTGCGGCGCGGCGGGACTACAATCACCGCATGACCACACGCACTTCTCGGACGACAGCGCCACAGTAGCGCACTGGCTTTCGCGGTGGGCACTGCGGCGCAGGATGCTGATGCGCCTGCAGGCTGGCGCCGGGCTGGGCCTCGCCGCGTGGCTGCGCGACGCATGGAAAGCCAGGCCCGCTACTGGCAGCGCCTCACGGAATTGCCGTCAGGCGTCCCGACTGAGGGGAGCGCGAGGCGATATGTCCCCGCGCATTGCCGGGACTCCGAGAACCCGTCGCGGAGTACGACCTGCAATGGGGGCAAGGATTCAATACCGCGAATGAGGCATCGTCATGGAAGACCGCCTGACCGAACTCGAGATCAAGCTGGGCTACGCCGAGGACCTGCTCGAGGAACTCAACCGAACGGTGTTCCGGCAGCAGAAGCAGATGGAACAGCTGCAGCAGGAGATTCGCGCCTTGCGCAGCCAGCTCGAGTCATCGATCCCCGCCGAGCAGCGCTCGCCCGCCGATGAGGTGCCGCCGCACTACTGAGCGCTTCGCCGGGCGCTGCGCCCCGGCACGGCGGCGCGTTCGCCTGCAGCATCTCGGGGCCGGTAGAGCGCCGAAGTGATATTATCAATTTACGGGTAACATCCGCTTGGCTATTGGCTGGAAACGCTTTTTATGATCACGCCACCGGTGCACAACGGCCGCCCGTGGCGGCCGCGTTGCATCGGTACCGGCATGCCGGCGCTAGTTTCCTTCCTGCATGGCGCACATGCGCGCCATGGTGTCGGCATACTCGACCTGCAGGTCGTACATGATGTCGCGCACGCGGCGGCGCTGCTTCATCTGGCCGACCACCTGTCCCACGGGCACGGCGAGCAGCTCGTTCATCTTGGCGGCCTGCACCTTGTGGAAGGTCTCCGACACCAGCATGCGCTGCAGCGGCGTGGGCAGCGGCTCGAGGGCACCGGGCTCCTCCCAGGCCTCGAAGAAGGGCGAATTCAGGAACCGCGTCGGCTTGCCGGTGTAGGCCTTGGTGCGGATGGTGTCGCGCGAGGAGGCTTTCAGCATCAGCTCGATGCTCTTCTCGTCCATGTCGGATTCCTCGCTGGTGAGCCACACCGAGCCCATCCACACGCCCTGCGCGCCCAACGCCTGCGCCGCGGCGATCTGGCGGCCGTTGCCGATGCCGCCGCCGGCGAGCACCGGCACGTTGCCGGCCGCGTCGACGACTTCCGGCACCAGCACCATGGTCGACAGGTCGCTGTTGTGGCCGGCGCCTTCGACGCCCGCAGCCACCAGCATGTCGGCGCCGGCCTCGATGTGCTTCTGCGCATGGCGCGCCGAGCCCGCGAGCCCGCCGATCTTCATGCCGAGCGAACGCGCCTTGGCCACCACGTCGGCCGGGGCGGGTCCGAGCGCCGATACCACGACCGCCGCCTTGTGCTTCCAGATCACCTCCAGCTGCGGCCGCGCCCAGCCGTGCGTGCTGCGCAGTTCCATGTGCTGGTACAGACCCGATGCCGGCGGCGCGTGTTCGCGCAGCGGCGGGATGCCCAGGCGCTTCTCGATCTGCAGCACGAAATCGCGATGGGCCTGCGGTATCTTGGCGGCGATTTCCGCGAAAGTGCCTTCCACCCGGGAATCGGCCATGACCACGTCGACGCCATAGGGCTTGCCCTTGCAGTGCTCATCCAGCCAGGCGAGCTCGATCTCGAGCTCTTCCGGACTGAAGGTCACGGCACCGAACACGCCCATGCCGCCGGCGGCGCTCACCGCCGCGCACACGTTGCGGCAATGGGTGAAGGCGAAAATCGGGACATCGATCCCGAACATGTCGCAGATGCTGGTTCTCATTGCTGGTCTCCTGTTTGATTTCGAAAGGTTCACGCTTATCCCCGGCAGGTCGCAAGGCCCGCGGAGACATCATGTGGTCAACTCCGTACGCGCATTTTGATCCTCACGCAATACCCCCCTCCGCGCGCAACTTCTCGATCTGGGCGGCATCGAACCCGAGTTCGCGAAGGATGTCGTTCGCGTCGGCGCCGATGTCCGGCGGCGGCGTGCGCACGGTCGCCGGGGTGCGCGACAGCTTGACGGGCGGCCCGGCGGTGAGCAAACCCTCCATCCCGGCGATACCGACCAGCGCATCGCGCGCCTTGGCCTGCTTGTTCTGCACCACGTCGCTGATGTCGTTGATCACGCTGTAGGGAATGCCCAGCCGCTCACACACATCGCACCAGTACGCCGCCGGTTTCGAGCGGAAGATCGGCAGTAGGATTTCGTATAGCGCCGTCTGATTCTTGGCACGCAGCCCGATACTGGCAAATTCAGGGAGCTTCGTCAGGTCGCTCCGGCCGATCTCCGCGCACAATTGTTCCCAGTTCTTCTGCGTGCCGCAGCCCATGAATATTTCCCGGTCGCTTGCCTGGAAGTTGCCGTAGGGGGCCAGGAACTGCAGGAACGGCCCGGTGCGCCTGGGTGCCACGCCACTGATGGTGTAGTCGCAAATGTACTGCGTGACCAGGTGCAGCGCCGTCTCGTAGAGCGCCGCGTCGATGTACTGGCCGAGCCCGCTGCGGTCGCGCTCGCGCAGCGCGGCCAG
Organism: Betaproteobacteria bacterium; assembly: GCA_016867955.1. Lineage (GTDB taxonomy): Bacteria > Pseudomonadota > Gammaproteobacteria > Burkholderiales > SG8-39 > CAIYPG01. The sequence continues at coordinate 2,535 of VGIE01000121.1, read as the reverse complement.
GATGCCGATGACCGAGTGCGCGCCGGTGAGGATGTCGATCGACATCGGGCCGATGCGCACGGCCGGGCGCCCCTGCTCGCCGGTGACGCTGAGCAGGCCGGCATAGGCCTGCAGCAGCTGGTCGTAGCCCGGACGGTGCGATTCGGGGCCGGTCTGGCCAAAGCCGGAGATGCTGCAATAGACAAGGCGCGGATTGATCGCTGCCATCGCCTCGTAGCCCAGCCCCAGGCGCGGCATGACGCCGGGCCGGTAGTTCTCCATGAACACGTCGGCACCGGCGACAAGGCGCTTCGCCACTTCGAGTCCGCTGGCCGACTTGAGATCCAGCACGATGCTGCGCTTGTTGCGGTTGATCGACAGGTAGGGACCGCTGTACTGCCCCTTGTCACCATAGCGGTTCTCACCCCAGCGGCGCGAACTGTCGCCCCCCGGCGGCTCGACCTTGATCACATCGGCGCCGAAATCAGCCAGCAGCATGGTCGCCGTGGGGCCGACGATGGCCTGGGTGAAATCGACCACCCGGATGCCGGCGAGGGCGCCAGCCTTCCCCGGAGCCGATGCGGACTGGCTCATCGCTCCCCCTGCGCGGCAGTGGCGTGGGCGATGCGCCTGAGCATCATCGCCTTGCGCCGGCAGGTGGCGACGCGTTCGTCGCGCTGATTGAAGCCTTCCTGCAGGAACTCCACGACACCGCGGTCACCCCGCGACTTGCTCTCGCGCTTGTCGAGAATGGTGGTCTGGCCGCGCAGCGTGTCCCCCGGATACACCGGGTTGGGAAATGAAATGTCGGTCATGGCGAGATTGCCCAGCGTCGTGCCGAGCGTGAGTTCGGTTACCTGGACCCCCATCACGAAGGAGAGCGCGTAGAACGGGTTGATCTCGATGCGACGGTTGCGCGCGTGCTTTGCGGCCCATTCCTCGTCAAGGTAGGTCGGCTCGGTCTCCATGTACATGCTGGTGACCTGGATGCTGTCGGCCAGCGTGAAGGTCTTGGTCACCTCGTGCCGGTAGACCTTCCCGACCTCGAAATCCTCAAAGTACAGACCCGCCATGTTTCCTTCCTCCGCACGAGAATGGGAACTCCCCGGCCCAGCGCCGTCCGGCCGCCACGCCGCCCATGAACTGCGTGACATCTGCTACGCTGTGGGCACCGCCCGCGCATTGAAAGGCGCCGCGGTCCGGGTTGCTCCTGCGGCAGTCGGAGATTGCATTGCAGTTTAACGCTACTTCGGAATAAATCATATTTTTTTACCGCGCGTCAACCGGTGGCGTCCGCGCCGCGATAGCCTGCCGCATCGCTACTGCGACAGCGCAGCCAGGCCGCGCGGACAAGACGCCATCATTACGAGGCAACCCGATGGCCGGTTTGTACTTTGAGGATTTCGAGGTCGGCAAGACGTATCGCCACGAAGCATCGCGCACGGTGACGGCGTTCGACGACATCTGGTACAGCTGCATGACCATGAATACGCAGCCGCTGCACATCAACACCGACTTCGCAATGCGCGAGGGCATGTACGGCAAGAACCTGTTCAACAGCCTGTACACGCTGGGCATCATGCTGGGCCAGACCGTCACCGACCTCACGCGCGGCACCCTGGTTGAAACGGTACTGCTGACCGACATGGAATTTCCGCGCCCGGTATTTCACGATGACACCCTCTACTCGCGCACCACCGTGGTCGCCAAGGAGGCGGCGGGCGACGGCACCGGCGTAGTCGAGCTCTTTCATGAAGGCCTCAACCAGGACGGTGAACTCGTCGCCACCTGCAAACGCAAGGTGAGGGTGCACCTGCAGCCGCGATAGCGTAGCGGCTGCAGGGATCGGCCTCAACCAATCAGCACCGGCGCCGTCACCAAGAAGGTCAGCAGCGTGACCAGCGCAATGCCGCACAGGTTGAGCCAGAACCCGGCGCGGCACATGTCCCCGATGCCGATCAGCCCGGTGCCGAAGACAATGGCGTTGGGCGGCGCGCCCACCGGCATCATGAACGCGGCGCTGGCCGCGAAGGTGCGGTGTACGATCAGCAGGTAGGGGTGCACGCCCGCCGCCGGCGCCAGTGCCGCAAGCAGCGGCACCAATGTCGCAACCTGCGCCGTGTTGGACGTCAGTTCCGACATGAAGGTCGTCAGCGCCACCACCGCCAGCAAGATCAGCAGCGGCGGCAGTCCGGCGAGGCCGCCCGCGTGGCTGGCGAGGAAGCCGGCCACCCCGGTGCGGTCGATGGCCGCGGCCAGCGCGAGGCCACCGCCGAACAGCACCAGCACGTCCCAGGGAATCCGCTTCGCCGTTTGCCAGTCCACCAGGCGCCGGTCATCGCCCGCCGGCAGGCAGAACAGCAGCACTGCGGCCAGCACCGCAACGCCACTGTCGGACAGGCCGCGCAGCAGGCGCACCCCGCCCACCTCGACACCGGCGAGGAGGGGGCCGAACACCCACAAGGCGACGGTTCCGGCGAAGACGGCAAGCGTCAAGCGCGCGCCGCGCGACAGCGGCCCGAGCGCCGCGAGCTCGCCGGCGACCCAATGGCGCCC
>VGIE01000120.1 GCA_016867955.1 Betaproteobacteria bacterium | reverse complement strand
CGGCCCGCCGCAAAGGCCGGCGCCGCGCCTTCCCCACGCACCGTAGAATACCGGCCGCAGCACAGACGCTGTCATACGGATCAGAACGGCGGAACCGACGGCGATGAGGCACGACAACGTGGTGACCGTGGCGAGGCTCGATGAATTCGACGAAATCGTCGATGTCCGTTCGCCTGCCGAATTTGCGCTCGACCATGTCCCCGGCGCCGTCAACCATCCGGTGCTGAGCAACGAGCAGCGCGCACGCGTCGGCACCCTCTACAAGCAGGTGTCGCCCTTCGAGGCGCGCAAGCTGGGCGCCGCGCTGGTGGCGCGCAACATCGCCGACCATGTCGAACATGCGTTCATGTCGCGCGGCCGCGACTGGCGGCCGCTGGTGTACTGCTGGCGCGGCGGCAAGCGGTCGGGGGCGATGGCGCAGGTGCTGCGAGACATCGGCTGGAGCGTCGCCATCCTCGAGGGCGGCTACCAGGGCTATCGCCGCGACATCCTTGCCCAGCTCGACAGCCTTCCGGCCACCCTACGTTTCCACGCCATCTGCGGTCCCACGGGCTGCGGCAAGAGCAGCCTGCTGCGCGAGCTCGCCCGCAAGGGCGCGCAGGTGGTCGACCTCGAGGCGCTGGCCTGCCATCGCGGCTCGGTGCTCGGCGGCCTGCCAGGCGAAGCGCAACCGACCCAGAAGTGGTTCGACAGCCAGGTCTGGGATGCGCTGCGGCGCTTCGATCCGGCGCATCCGGTGTGGGTCGAGGCCGAAAGCCGCAAGATCGGCGTGCTGCAGGTGCCCGAGCGCCTGCTGGTCGCCATCCGTGCCTCGCACTGCCTGCGCATCGAGGCGCCCATCGGCGCGCGCGTGCGCCTGCTCATCCGCGAATACCCGCACATGCTGGCCGACCCGCCCTGGCTGAAGGCGCGCCTCGGGCACCTGTCGCGCCTGCAATCGCGTGAGATCATGCAGCGCTGGATGGCGCTCATCGATGTCGGCGCATGGGAGTCGCTCGTGCTCGACCTGCTGGTCAACCATTACGACCCGCTCTACCGGCGCTCCATGCACAAGAGCTACCCGGCCCTCGACCAGGCGCCGGCGCTGCGCCCTGCACGCCTCGACGAAGAGGAGATCGCTGCGCTGGCGCAACGCCTCATCGGCGTGCCGGCATCCGCGCCTGACGCCTCGACGGCGGCCGCGGAAGTCTAGGGGCCTGTCCGGCGCCTGCCGTTCAGAGATCGCCCAGCGCCTTCAGGTGCGCCACGACGCTGCGCCCCAGCGCCGACAGCGCGTAACCGCCTTCGAGCATGGACACCACGCGCCCGCCCGCATGCGCGTCGGCGATGCGCCTGATCTGCACCGTGGCCCAGGCGTAGTCGGCCTCTGTCAGCCGCAGCATCGCCATGTCGTCCTCGACATGCGCATCGAAGCCCGCCGAGATGAAGATCATTTCCGGCCGGAAGGCCTCCAGCCGCGGCAGGCACCGCTGCTCGAAGGCTTCGCGGAATACCCGCCCGTCGGCGCCGGCGCGCAGCGGCACGTTGACGATGTTGTCGGCCACGGGGCCGGTGCCGCTGTAGGGATAGAAAGGATGCTGGAAAGTGCCGACCATGAGCACGCGCTCGTCCCAGGAGAAGATCTCCTCGGTGCCGTTGCCGTGGTGGACGTCGAAGTCGACGATGGCGACGCGCTTGAGGCCATGCTTTTCCAGCGCATGCCGCGCCGCTACCGCCACGTTGTTGAAGAAGCAAAAGCCCATGGCGCGCTCGCGGCAGGCATGGTGACCCGGCGGGCGCACCGCGCAGAAGGCCGCCTGCGCCTCGCCGCGCATCACCAGGTCCGTCGCCAGCACGCCGGCGCCGGCGGCACGCAGCGCCGCCGGCAGGGTCCCTGCATTCATCGCCGTGTCGGGGTCCAGGTGCACGATGCCGGACGCCGGGGCCGAGGCGCGCACGCTGTCGACATAGGACTGCGGATGCGCTCGCGCCAGTTCAGTGTCGCGCACCAGAGGCGCCTCGCGCGCATCCAGATGGACTGAGAGGCCTGCGGCAATGAGCTGGTCCTCGATGGCGGACAGCCGGTCCGGGCACTCCGGGTGCCCGGCGCCCATGTTGTGCTTGCGGCAATCAGGATGGGTGATGAATGCGATTGTCATGGAAGAGAGGTCGCGTGGCGGTTCAGGGCACGCGAGGCTGCAGCGCTGTCAGCGGAAAACCTGCGCCTCAACCCATGCGCCGTTGCGGGCATCTCACGGGCACTGCGCGGACTTATTCCATGCTCGCACGCAAATCTTTCGAGCCGTCGCGCCGCTCTCGCGGGCTTTGATCATACGGTAATCCGCTACACTTGCGGCCGTACAACTACGCGGGCAACCCACAATTCATGGCTCTATCATCGCTTCAAGAGGTCGTGGTACGGGCCGGCAAGGTGGTGCTCGGAAAGGATCGCCAGATCCGCTCAAGCTGGCCTGCCTGCTCGCGCGCGGCCACCTGCTACTCGAGGATCTTCCCGGCGTCGGCTAGACCACGCTCGCGCACGTGCTGGCGCGCCTGCTCGGGTTGAACTTCCACCGCATACAGTTCACCAGCGACATGCTGCCCGCCGACATCATCGGCGTGTCGGTGTACGACCGCGAAACCGGCGCCTTCAAGTTCCATCCGGGGCCGGTGTTCGCGCAGCTGGTGCTCGCCGATGAGGTCAACCGCGCCACGCCAAAGACGCAATCGGCGCTGCTCGAGACGATGGAGGAACACCAGGTCACCGCCGAGGGCGAAAGCCGGCCGCTCCCGGAGCCGTTCTTCGTCATCGCGACGCAGAATCCGTCGCACCAGGTCGGCACCTTCGCGCTGCCGGAATCGCAACTCGACCGCTTCCTCATGCGCATCGAGCTAGGCTACCCGGACCGCGACGCCGAGCGCGCGCTGTTGCAGGGCGTGGACCGCCGTGACATGATCGGCACGCTGGCGCCCTGCATGGCAACCGGCGAGCTGATGGAACTGCAGTCCATGGTCAAGCACATTCACACCGCGCCCGCGCTGCTCGACTACATCCAGGCCATTGTCGCGCAGTCGCGCCGCTCCCCCGACTACAGCAACGGCCTGTCGCCGCGCGCGGCGCTGGGCCTGCTCGCCTCCTCGCGCGCCTGGGCCCTGCTCGATGGACGCGACAAGGTGCTGCCGGAGGACATCCAGGCCGTGCTCCCCGGCATCGCCGGACACCGCCTGCGCCCCGTGCATGACGGCATTCGCCGATCCAGAGCGGAGACCGCCACCGGCCTGATCGCGGTCGTTCCCATTCCCTGATGCGGCGCTGAACCGACCGTTCCGCGAGCAGACGTCACGCAGCCCCGTTCAACGACGTACGACACACGACGCCCCAGGCCGCCACCATGCTGCAGGGCGCATTGCAACCATTGCTCCAGCACTCGCAGCTCTACAACTTCGTGCAGTGGTTCTACCGGCGCCATGCCCCCGAGCCCGGCACCATACAGCTTACCCAGCGGCGGGTCTACGTGCTGCCGAGCCGGCAGGGCGTGGTGTTCGGCATATCAATGGTCGTGATGCTGATCGGATCCATCAACTACAACCTCAGCCTGGGCTACGTGCTGACTTTCCTGCTCGCCGGCATGGGCGAGGTGTCCATCCTGCATACCTTCCGCAATCTGGTGCGCCTGCGCATCAGTCCCGGCCGCGTCGATCCGGTGTTCGCCGGTGAGCTCGCGCAGTTCCATGTGCACCTCGAGAACCCCGACCTCCACGACCGCTTCAGCCTCGCGCTGATCTGCAAGGGCCGGATCGTGCACTGCGACGTCCCGGCGCGGCGCGTGGCAGCGGTGTCGATGCCGATGCGGGCAGAGAAGCGCGGCTGGCTGGCGCTCGAGCGCATCACCCTCGAGACGCGCTTTCCGCTCGGCCTCACCCGCGCCTGGAGCTACGTGCGGCCCGACATGCGCGCGCTGGTCTACCCGAAGCCCGACGATGCACTGCTGCCGCTGCCGCAGGCACGTCCCAAATCGGGCGACGCCATCTCGGTCGGCGCAGGCACCGATGATTTCTTCGGTCTGCGCGCCTACCAGCCGAGCGATTCGCCCCGCCACGTGGCCTGGAAGGCCTCGGCGCGCACCGACACGCCGCTGACCAAGGTCTTCACCGGCCGCGCCTCCTCCGAACTGTGGTTCGATTTCGACGACCTGCCGCGCGACTTCGACACCAAGGCGCGGCTCTCGCGCCTAACGCGCTGGGTGCTGCTTGCCACGCAGGGCCGCACGCGCTACGGCCTTCGCCTGCCCGGCACGGAAGTACCGCTGGGCGAGGGCGAGGCGCAGCGCGAAGCGTGCCTGCGCGCCCTCGCCCTGTTCGAAACCTGACCTGCACCGACCACCGCGCCCCGACCGCACCCATGGCCAAGCCGCTCGACCTGCCGATACAGCGCTTTCGCGACATGGCGATCCTGCTGGCCGGGCTGGCCCTGTCGGCAGCGCCCCATGCGGCGCGCCTGACCTGGTGGGTGTCGTCGGCGGCCGCACTGTTCTTCGCCTGGCGCCTGTACATCGCCTGGCGCCATCATCCGCTGCCCTCGCGCTGGCTGCTGATCATCATCGCCGCCGGCGGCATCATCGGCGTCTACGTGAGCTTCCGAACCATCTTCGGCCGTGATGCCGGCGTCACGCTGCTGGTACTGCTGATGTCCATGAAACTGATGGAAATGCGCGCGCGGCGCGACGTGTTCGTGCTGGTGTTCCTGTCCTACTTCCTGGCGCTGACCAATTTCTTCTATTCGCAGACCATCCCCACTGCCGCGCTGATGCTGCTCACGGTGCTGCTGGTGACCGCCAGCCTCGCCGGCGCCAATGCGCCTGCGCGACCGGTGGCGGCGAACCTGCGCACGGCGGGTAACCTGCTGCTGCAGGCCGGCCCGGTGATGTTGCTGCTGTTCCTGCTCTTTCCGCGCGCGCAGGGGCCGCTGTGGGGGCTGCCGCAGGACGCCAACTCCGGTGTCACCGGCCTCTCCGACAGCATGTCGCCGGGATCGCTGAGCCGGCTCTCGACCTCTGACGCCATCGCCTTCCGCGTCAAGTTTCAGGGCGCGCCGCCGCCGCGCGGCCAGATGTACTGGCGCGGCCCGCGTTCTGGGATTTCGACGGCAAGACCTGGCGACCCGGCGGCGGGCGTCTGCACCCGGCGTTCCGCTACGAGGCTTTCGGCAATCCGGTCGACTATGAAGTGACGCTGGAGCCGCACAATTCGTTCTGGCTGTTCGGCCTCGACCTGCCGGCGCACTCGCCGCCCAACTCGCGCGTCACCAGCGACTACCAGATGCTCGCGATCCAGCCGGTGCGCGCGCGTGCGCTACGAGCTGCAGTCCTACCCGGAGTACCGCGCCATCGACGCCAGCGGCGACGAGGAACTGCATGCCGCCACGCGCATCCCCGGCGACCTCAATCCGCGCGCGCGCGGACTGGGCCGCGAATGGCGCGACCGTTTCGGCAACGACGAGGCGATCCTGCGCCAGGCCATCCAGTACCTGCGCTCGGGCGGCTTCGAGTACACGCTGCAACCGCCGCTGCTCGCCGACAACATCGTCGATGAACTTCTCTTCGACACCAAGCGCGGCTTCTGCGAGCACTTTGCCGGCGCCTTCGCCTTCCTCATGCGCGCCGCCGGCGTGCCTGCGCACGTGGTCACGGGCTACCAGGGCGGCGAAGCCAATCCCGTCGACGAGTACCACGTCATCCGCCAGGCCGACGCCCACGCCTGGGTCGAGGTATGGTTGCAGGGCCGCGGCTGGATCCGCGTCGATCCCACGGCAGTGGTGGTACCGCTGCGGGTGGAGTCGGGCCTCGCCGCTTCGGTGACGCAGAACACCGTGTCCCTGCTGATGCGCCACGACCTCACCTGGCTGCGCAACATGCGCTACAACTGGGACGCGCTGGCCAACAAGTGGAACCAGTGGGTGCTTGGCTACAACCCGCAGCGCCAGCGCGAGGTGCTCAACCGCTTCGGCGTTGCACAACCGAGCTGGCAAAAGCTGGCGCAGATCCTGTTCTGGAGCGTGGCGGTGGTCATCGGGCTGACGGCGGCCTGGCTGCTGTGGCGTTTCCGGAACCATGATCCGGCGCAGGCCGCGTGGCTCGCTTTCTGCGCCAAGCTCGCGCGCAGGGGCGTCAAGCGTCGCGCCGACGAAGGCCCAGTCGACTTTGCGCTGCGCGTCGCCGCAGCGCTGCCAGACAAGGCGGCGGCAGTGAGCGAGATCGCCGATCTCTACGTCGAGCAGCGCTATGGGCGCGAGGCCCCGCGCGAAGGCCTGCTGCGCCTCAGGCAGGCGGTGAGGAGGTTCAGGGCCTGAGCCGGGCCGCAAGGTAGAATCACGCCCATGCCTACCCGACGCCCCGCGTGATCCGCGCGATGACGCTCCGCACGATGGTCATGGCCGCCCTGCTGGCCATCGCCGGCGTCCTGCAGGCGGCCCCCGAGCGGATTCCGGCCTCGGCAAGATCAAAGTCCTTCGAACATCGGCCCGAGGTGCGCAACTTCATCGACCAGATGACCGCGCAACACGGCTTTGTGCGCAGCGAACTGGCCGCAGTCTTCCGCAAGGCCATATTCCAGCCCGACATCATCCGCGCCATCACGCCTCCCGCGGACCCGACGGCGCGCTCCTGGCATAACTACCGCGCGAACTTCGTCAATGCGCAGCGCATCGAGGCTGGCCGGCGATTCCGCGAGCGCCATGCCGCCGCCCTGCAGCGTGCCGCCGCGCAGTATGGCGTGCCCGAGGAAATCATCCTCGCCATCATCGGCGTCGAGACCGTGTACGGGCGCAACATGGGCCGCTATCGGGTCATCGACGCGCTGGCAACGCTGGCCTTCGACTACCCGCAGCGCGCGGAATTCTTTCGCAGCGAGCTGGAGCACTTCCTCCTCTACGCGCGCGACACCGGCAGCGACGTGCTCGGGG
>VGIE01000119.1 GCA_016867955.1 Betaproteobacteria bacterium | reverse complement strand
CCTTGATCCCCTCGCCGCAGCTCAGGTTCGAGGGCGTCCGCATCGGTGAAAACGATGCGGTGACCATCGCACGGGCGCGCGCCACGCCTGAATTCGGCACGGTGTTCACGGACCGAAAGCTGTTCCGCAGTGTGGAGCTCGAGGGGCTCAAGCTGTCGCCGGCGGCGGTCACGGCGTCGATCTGGGGCAGCAACATCACCGACGCGCTGCGCATCCTGCGCATCACCGCACGCGGCCTCCGGCTGGAGATGGGCGGCCTGGCGCTGCCGTCGCTGGACATCGAGGCGATCATGACCGGCGAGGGCGCGGTACAGTCGATCACGCTCACCAACAATGAGCAGAAGCTGTTGGCCAAGATCGAGCCCGGGGGCCGGCGCGCAAAGGTCGAAATGTCGGCGGAGAAGCTGGCATTGCCCTTCGGCACCAGTTTCGTGCTGCAGGATTTCGCCGGCAAGGGAACGCTGACGCCGGCCGAGTTGAGCTTCGCCGAGTTCGAGGCGCGCGCATTCGAGGGCTACCTCGGCGGCAATGCCCGCCTGCGCTGGGGGCAGGCCTGGAGCCTGGAGGGCGATCTCGGTGTGCGGCAGGTGGATGTGGCGAAGATCGCCGGGCCGCTGCTCGCCAGCGGCCGCCTGGAGGGCAGCTTCACCATCCAGAAGGGCAGCATCGCCAACGTCGACATGACGCAGGCACTGCAGGGTTCGGCCAGCACGGGCGGCGCAACGCTGTTCTCGTAGCTATCCGGGGGATTCTCTGCCGATGCGAATCGCGTGCAGGTTCGCAACCTGCGCATGTCGGCCGGCCTGCTGAGCGCCACCGGCGTGGGCGAGGCCGATGCCAAGGGCAATGTCAACGGCCGCGTGCAGGTGGAACTGCGCGCCCAGGCCACGCAGGCGCGCGCCACCCTCAGCCTCACGGGAACCCTGGCCCAGTCGCAGTTCCGCCGCAGCAACTGAGAGCGCCTAACGGTATTACCTCTAGGCGCCCTGATTCAGGGAGTGCGAAGGGATGTATTCCCTCGCATTGCCAGGCGCTCTGATGCTTCAGCGAGGTTTGCGCTGGCCCGGCATCGCCCGGCAGGCACGGGGCACGGGGTGCGCTTTGGACGCCAAGCCGGCTTGGGGATTGGTGTCAGGCGCCCCGCTGCAGGGAGCGCGAGGGAGATTCCTTCGCATCCTGCGGGGTCTGGTACCGGGGTCGTCAGTCGCGCGGAGCGAAGCGCCGCTTCGCACTGCACGTAAAGATATAATCCGGTTTTATCGACGCGCCGCGTTCCCGTTGATCGAATCCGGTCATCGCTGGCGCCACAACAATGCCGATTCTCAAGTTGCGCGGGGGCCCAGGCCTCTCATCCTTCCGGCTCGACAAGCTCAACTCCCTGCTGGCGGCCATCCATACGAACCTGAAGGTCGCGGGCACCTGCTGGTGGCATTTCACCGAATCCGATGCCGCGCTGGCCGCTGTCGACCGGGCCGCGCTGGAGCGCCTGCTCGATGACGGGCTGCCCGAATCGTCCGTGGCAGCAAGGCCCGAAGAGCCCAGGGGCGACCTGCTGCTGGTGGTGCCGCGCCTGGGCACCATCTCGCCATGGTCATCGAAGGCCACCGATATCGCCCGCTCCTGCGGCCTACAACGCGTGCGGCGCATCGAGCGCGGCCTTGCCTACTACCTCGCCGGCGCGAAGGAACTCGAGCGCCACCGCGCGGCGGTCGTCGCCCTACTGCACGACCGCATGACCGAATCGGTGCTGGCCGCGCTGGACGAGGCCGACGCGCTGTTCCGCCATGTGGCGCCCAGGCCGCTGGCGAGCGTGGATGTCATCACGCGCGGCCGCACCGCCATCGAGGCGGCGAACGCATCGCTCGGCCTCGCACTGGCGCCCGACGAGATCGACTACCTGCTCGAATACTTCACCAGGGCCGGGCGCAACCCGACCGATGTCGAACTCACCATGTTCGCGCAGGCCAATTCGGAGCATTGCCGGCACAAGATCTTCAATGCCTCGTGGATCATCGACGGCGAGGCGAAGGCGGAGAGCCTGTTCGGCATGGTTCGCGTCTCCCACCGGCTCAACCCGCAGGGCACGGTGATCGCGTATTCCGACAATGCTGCGGTGATGAGCGGCCGCGAGGCGGCGCGCTTCTATCCGCGGTCCGACGGCCGCTACGGATTCAGCACGGAACTGACGCACACGCTGATGAAGTGCGAGACGCACAACCACCCGACCGCCATCTCGCCCTACCCGGGCGCGGCCACCGGCTCGGGCGGCGAGATCCGCGACGAGGGTGCCACCGGCCGCGGCGCCAAGCCCAAGGCCGGCCTGTGCGGCTTCTCGGTGTCGCACCTGCGCATTCCCGGTTTCGAGCAGCCCTGGGAGGCGGGCGTTGCAGGCAGCATCGGCAAGCCGGACCGCATTGCCTCGGCACTGCAAATCATGCTCGAAGGTCCCATTGGCGGCGCGTCGTTCAACAATGAATTCGGCCGCCCCAACCTGAACGGTTATTTCCGCAGCTTCGAGGCGAAGGTCGGCGGCGTGGACCGCGGCTACCACAAGCCCATCATGCTGGCAGGCGGCATCGGCAACATCAGTGACGCCCATACGGTCAAGAACGAGCTGCCGCCGGGCGCGCTGCTGATCCAGCTCGGCGGTCCTGGCATGCTGATCGGCATGGGTGGCGGCGCGGCCTCCAGCATGGCCACCGGCACCAATACCGAGGATCTCGATTTCGATTCCGTGCAGCGTGGCAATGCGGAGATCCAGCGCCGCGCGCAGGAGGTGATCGACCGCTGCTGGCAGCTGGGCGATGCCAATCCCATCCGCTCCATCCATGATGTGGGCGCGGGCGGCGTGTCGAACGCGCTGCCGGAACTGGTGCACGGCGCCGGGCGTGGCGCGCGCATCGACCTGCGCGCGCTGCCCAGCGAGGAGCCGGGCATGACGCCGCGCGAGGTGTGGTGCAACGAATCGCAGGAGCGCTATGTGCTCGCCATCCTGCCGGTGGACCTGGAGCGCTTCGCGGCGCTGTGCGCGCGCGAGCGCTGCCCGTTTGCGGTGGTGGGGACGGCGACCGCCGACGGGCGGCTGCGGGTGGACGATGCGACCTTCGGCAATGCGCCGGTAGACATGGACCTCGAGGCCGTGCTCGGCAAGCCGCCGCGCATGACGCGCGACGTGAAACGGCTCGCCCCCGCGCGCGAGCCGCTGGCGCTGGACGCGGTGACACTAGAGGAGGCATGTTGGCGGGTGCTGCGCGCCCCCACGGTGGCGAGCAAGAATTTCCTGGTGTCCATCGGCGACCGCACTGTCGGCGGCCTGTGCGCGCGCGATCCCTATGTCGGGCCCTGGCAGGTGCCGGTGGCCGACTGCGCGGCGACGCTGATCAGCTTCGAGGGCCATGCCGGCGAGGCCTATGCCATGGGCGAGCGCACGCCGCTGGCACTGATCGACGCGCCGGCGTCGGGCCGCATGGCGGTGGGCGAGGCGCTGACCAACCTGGCCGCGGCGCCGGTGGAACTCGGCCGCGTGAAGCTCTCGGCCAACTGGATGGCAGCGGCCGGCTTCCCCGGCGAGGACGCGGCGCTGTTCGACACCGTTCGGGCCGTCGCCATCGAGCTGTGCCCGGCGCTGGGCGTGAGCATTCCGGTGGGCAAGGATTCGCTGTCGATGCGCACGACGTGGTACGAAAACGGCGCCAAAGGGAGCGGCAAGGATGGAGGCGTGGCGAAGGAAGTGGTGGCACCGCTCTCGCTCATCGTCTCGGCCTTCGCGCCCTGCGACGACGTGCGCGCCGTGCTCACGCCCGAGCTGCGGCTGGACGCGGGCGACAGCGAGCTGCTGCTGATCGACATGGGCGGGGGCAGGAACCGCCTGGGCGGCTCGATGCTGGCGCAGGTGTATGCCGACAAGGCCGTCGGCTTCGGCGAGGCCGCCCCCGATCTCGACGATGCTTTCGCGTTCAGGCGCTTTTTCGAAACGGTACAGGCGCTCAATCGCGACGGCCTGATCCTCGCCTACCACGACCGCTCCGACGGCGGCCTCTTTGCCACGCTGTGCGAAATGGCCTTCGCCGCGCACTGCGGGGTGTCGATCAACGTCGACATGATCGCCTACGATTCGCTGGCCTACGACGTGGATGGCGCCGAGCGTCGGCCTGAAGTCATGTACGGGCGCGACCAGGCGCTGGTGCTGGCGGCGCTGTTCAGCGAGGAACTGGGCGCCGTGCTGCAGGTGCGCGCGGCGGATCGCGCGCGCGTACTGGCACGCCTGCGCGAGGCCGGCCTCAATGCCATCCTGATCGGCGCGCCGAACAGGCGCGACGAGATCCGCATCGTGCGCAATGCCAGGCCGGTGTTCGCCGCACCGCGCGCGAAGCTGCAGCAGGCATGGTCGGAGGTGAGTTACCGCCTGCAGGCGCTGCGCGACCATCCGGACTGCGCGCGCGAGGAGTTCGAGGCGATTGGAGATCCGGCGGGTGCCGCCGATCCGGGCCTGCATGCGCATCTGACGTTCCCGATGCCAGATGCGCCGGCGGTCAGCACTGGCGCGCGCCCGAAGATCGCCATCCTGCGCGAGCAGGGCGTCAACGGGCAGGTCGAGATGGCGGCGGCCTTCCATCGCGGCGGTTTCGAGGCGCACGACGTGCACATGAGCGACATCATGGCCGGGCGCGTGTCGCTGGCGGGCTTCGCCGGCTTTGCCGCCTGCGGCGGATTTTCGTATGGCGACGTGCTGGGCGGCGGCTCGGGCTGGGCCAAGTCCATCCTGCTGAACACCCGCGCGCGCGACGAGTTCGGCGCCTTCTTCAACCGGGCAGACAGCTTCGCGCTGGGCGTGTGCAACGGCTGCCAGATGATGAGCCAGCTGCGCGAGCTCATCCCCGGCGCCGGTCACTGGCCGCGCTTCCTGCGCAACCGCTCCGAGCAGTTCGAGGCGCGCCTGGTGATGGTTGAGATCAGCGCGAGCCCGGCGCTGTTCTTCGACGGCATGGCCGGCAGCCACCTGCCGGTGGTGACCGCGCACGGCGAGGGCCGCGCGGTGTTTGCCTCGCCGCAGGACCGCGCGAAGGCGATTGTCGCCCTGCGCTTCGTGGACAACGCCGGCGCGCCGGCGGAAACCTATCCCGCAAACCCGAACGGTTCGCCCGGCGGCATCACCGGCCTGACGACCGCCGATGGCCGCTTCACCATCGTGATGCCGCATCCGGAGCGCGTGTTCCGCAGTGCGCAGCTGTCCTGGCATCCGCGCGATTGGGGCGAAGCCTCGCCGTGGCTGCGCATGTTCATGAATGCACGCAAGGTGCTGGGGTAGGTCGCGGCGCCTGTTCCGGGGTGCGCTGCGGGCGAATTAGAGTGGCAGTATTGCATCGGATGCTGTGCTACAGGTAGCTGAATTGCTTTCAGACTGTCAGGATAATCAGGGAAGATCGTGGTGCAGACCGACTGCCTCATAATCGCCAGCCGGTTCCGCGGACCTCCGCGCTCGGGCAATGGCGGTTACGTCTGCGGGCAGCTTGCCGCGCATGTACGCGGCATCGCCGCGGTACGGCTGAAGGCACCGCCGCCCCTCGAGACTGAGCTTCGAGTCGAGCGTGCCGACGCCGCTGCGCGGCTGCTGCACGGCGCCGTGATCATTGCCGAGGCGAGGCCCGCAACGCTGGACATCGAGGTGCCGACGGCACCATCCTTCATCGAGGCAGCGGAAGCGGCAAAGTCCTACCTCGGCTTTCGCGAGCATTCCTTTCCCGGCTGCTTCGTCTGCGGACCGCAGCGCGCAGAGGCGGGCGGACTGCGCATCTTTGCCGAGCCAGTTGCCTTGCAATCCCTGGCTTCTGCGCTTTCCTTGCCGGCGTCGCCAGGTCCTTCGACGTCGCCGGGACTGGTGGCTGCACCGTGGATCCCTGATCACTCGCTGGCCGATGACGCCGGTCTGGTGCGCCGCGAATTCCTCTGGTCGGCACTGGACTGCCCGGGCGCCTTTGCGCTGTTGCCGGTGCCCGAGGGCAAGGCGGTGGTGCTGGGCGAACTCTACGCTCGCATCAATGGCAGCATTGTGCCGGGCGAGCCTTGTGTGGCGGCCGGCTGGCTGCTGCGGTCGGAGGGGCGCAAGCGCATGGTCGGCACGGCGATCTATGACGGATCGGGCCGTGCGGTTGCCGTGGCGCGCGCAATCTGGCTCGAGGTCGAAGCCGGCGCCTTCGGCGGGCAGTAATTCCGCCTTCGGCGGCAAGCCGGGGCGGCGCACGCTGCCGGCCCGCGCGCCGCGCTGGAATGCAAAGGGGCTCCTGCAGGCCCCGTCTCGCGACTCGCGTCGCCTACTGCGCCTCGATCTTGGCCTTGGCGCGCAGTTCACCCAGCACCCTCTGGATTTCCTGCTGCTGCAGCCCGTTGACCAGTTGCTGCTTTACCTGATCGAAGGGCGGGAACTGCGTGCTGCGCGAGTCGTCGAGCCGGATGACATGCCAGCCGAACTGCGTCTGCACCGGCGCTTCGGTGAACTTGCCCTTCTCGAGCTTGATCATGGCGTCCGAAAAGGGCTTGACGAAGTTGGTTGGCGTGGGCCAGTCGAGGTCGCCGCCGCGCTCCCTGGTGCCGGTGTCCTTCGATTCCTTGGCGAGTTCCTCGAACTTCTCGCCCTTGCCCAGCTTCTCGATGATCTGCTTCGCGGCGGCTTCGTTCTCGACCAGGATGTGGCGGGCGCGGTACTCGCGCGCGCCGCGCTGGGTCTTGATCTTCTCGTACTCGGCGCGCGCGGTCTCGTCCTTGACCGGGCTGGCCCGCACGATGTCCTCGACGGCGAGATTGACCAAGGCGTTCTGGCGCGCCAGTTCGATCTGCGCCTGGGCCTCTGCACTCTTGAGCAAGCCGCGGCGCTCGGCTTCCTGCGCCAGCAGTTCCCGGTTGATCAGTTCGTCGAGCAAGCCACGGCGCAGCTGATCGTTGTCCGGTTGTCCCTGGGCG
>VGIE01000118.1 GCA_016867955.1 Betaproteobacteria bacterium | reverse complement strand
GTCGAGGCCGGTGCCGAGCTCGGCGTCTGCGTCATCGAAAAGGGCTCGGAGATCGGTGCGCACATCCTTTCAGGGGCGGTGATGGATCCGCGCGCGATCAGCGAGCTGTTCCCTGACTGGAAGGAGAAGGGCGCTCCGCTCAATACGGAGGTTACCGAGGACCAATTCCTGTTCCTCACCGCCGAGGGCGCGAAGCGCGTGCCCAACGCATTGCTGCCAGGCTGCTTCCAGAACCACGGCAACTACGTCATCAGCCTGGGCAATGTCTGCCGCTGGATGGGACAGCAGGCCGAGGCAATGGGAGTGGAGATCTTCCCCGGGTTCGCCGGCGCGGAGGTGCTGTTCGACGACAAAGGTGCCGTCAAGGGTGTTGCAACCGGCAACATGGGCGTAGGCAAGGATGGCGCGCACACCGGGCAGTTCCAGCCCGGCGTCGAACTGCATGCCAAGTACACTTTTTTTGCCGAAGGCTGCCGCGGTCACCTTGGAAAGCAGCTCATGGAGAAGTACCGCCTGAGAGAGGGGTCCGATCCGCAGGTATACGGAATTGGTCTGAAGGAATTGTGGGAGATCGAACTGGAGAGGCACCAGCCAGGCCTCGTCGTCCACACCGCGGGCTGGCCGCTCGACTCCGATACCTACGGCGGCTCGTTCCTCTACCACCTCGAGAACAACCAGGTCGCCGTGGGCTTCGTGGTCGGACTGGCCTATGAGAGCCCGTGGCTGAGCCCGTTCGAGGAATTCCAGCGTTACAAGACGCACCCGGAGATCAGCAAGTACCTGAAAGGGGGCAAGCGACTGTGCTATGGTGCGCGCGCCATCACGGCGGGTGGCGTCTTGTCGCTGCCGAAGCTGACATTCCCGGGCGGATGCCTGGTCGGCGATGACGCAGGATTCCTCAACGCATCCCGCATCAAGGGCAGCCATGCCGCAATCAAGTCCGGCATGCTCGCCGCGGAAGCGGCATTCTCCGCGGTTCAGGCGCAGCGTTCGCTCGACGAACTGAGCGCCTATACGGACGCATTCCGCAATTCCTGGTTGTTCGAGGAACTCTGGCGCGCGCGCAACTTCAAGCAATGGATGTCCAAGGGGCTCTATGCCGGGTCAATCATGGTCGGCATCGAACAATTCCTGCTTGGTGGCAAGTTTCCGTGGACGCTGCATCATCAGCATGCGGATCACGAAACGCTCAAGCGCGCGGCCGACTGCAAGCCGATCGAGTACCCCAAGCCCGATGGCAAGATCAGCTTCGACAGGCTGTCGTCGGTGTTCCTCTCCAGCACCAACCACGAGGAAAACCAGCCGGTTCATCTGACCCTGAATAACCCCGCCATTCCGGTCGGCACCAACCTGCGGGACTACGCAGGTCCGGAAAGCCGGTACTGTCCGGCGGGGGTCTACGAGTTCGTCAAGAACACCGACGGCAGTGACCGCCTGCAGATCAATGCGCAGAACTGCGTGCACTGCAAGACCTGCGACATCAAGGACCCCACGCAGAACATCGTCTGGGTGGTACCTGAAGGCGGCGGCGGGCCGAACTATCCCAATATGTAAGTCGTCAATCGACCGATCATCCCAGCGCTTCGGCCGAGCGGTCCGGCTCCGGGATTGGGTCGCTTCTGTATCTCATTGAAATATTGTAACTAATTGAGAAGGATGCGCCTCGGTCGCTAGCGCGTTGCGAAATACGAACGTTCGTACTATTATGCTTCCCATGAGCAGGGGTGAGCAAACGCGCAGCGCAATACTGGATACGGCCGTTGAATTGGCAAGCCAGTTGGGACTGGAGGGCCTGAGCATTGGGGCCCTCGCGGCCGCGGCCGGGATGTCGAAGAGCGGCCTCATCGCCCATTTTGGCAACAAGCAGGAATTGCAGTTGGCGACGCTTCAGCGCGCTCAGGCACGCTTTCGGGCCTCCGTCTTTGCCCCGGCCCTGGCAGCGCCGAGAGGGCTGCCCCGACTCGAGGCATTGCTGGCCCGATGGCTCGACTGGCTCATGAGCGCGGATCTTCCGGGTGGCTGCGTGATGCTTGGCGCCGCGACCGAGTACGACGATCGTCCCGGCGCCGTCCGAAACGCCCTCGCCGGCGGCTTTCGCGAGCTGCGCGGCGCAATCGCCAAGGCGGTCCGCCTTGCCGTCGATGAGGGCCACCTGCTGCCCCAGACCGACCCATGGCAATTCGCCTTCGAGCTGTTCGGCATCGTTCTGGCTTCGGCCCACGACTGGCGGCTGCACGCCGACGCCAGATCCATTACGCGAGCCAGGGTTGCATTTGCGCGGCTCGTCGAGCGGCACAGCGCCGCGCACGGACACGCAGAAAGGATCGAGACGTGAGCACACCCGCCCGAACCCGCAGCTTCGACTGGGAAGATCCGCTGGCTACGGCTTCCAGAGCTACGACCTTGAGCGGCGGGGAATTCCTCATGGCAATCGCCGCTGGATCAATCCCGCAATCCCCCGTTGCCAGGGCCCTGGGCTTCACCCTGTCGGAGGTCGGGGATGGCAGCGCGGTGTTTACCGTTGAGCCCGCCGAGTACCACTACAACCCGATTGGATTGGTCCATGGCGGCTTGGCTGCAACCGTGCTGGACTCCGCCATGGCGTGCGCGGTGCAAAGCAAACTGCCGGCCGGAAAGGCCTACACCACGCTGGAGCTGAAGATCAATCTGGTGCGCGCGATTACGCTCAGGTCAGGACCGCTGCGCGCCGAGGGCAAGCTGATCCATGCGGGAAGCCGCGTGGCGACTTCGGAGGGACGCCTCGTCGATGCAGCTGGACGCCTGTATGCGCACGGCACGACCACCTGCATGATCTTCGACACCCACGCGGAATGATTCCCGGAAGCACGGCAGGCGTTGTGGAGGGAACAACGCGCCACGTCCAGGCCTGCACCCGGGCATCCAGGTTGCCCGCGGGAATATCCTGACCGGCGCCGCCTGTCAGAGCTGCTCTTCAGCCAGCGCCAGCACGGCCCGCGAGCCCAGCATGATCGCCGTGCGCAGACCGCCGGCCTGCGACAGCACATGCTCGGAGAAATAGCGCGCCGTGACGATCTTGCCTTCGTAGAAGGCCCGCTCATCAGTTCCCCTGGCAAGCTGCTGCTGCGCGATGAGCGCCGCGCGCGCCATCTGCCAGCCACCGGCAACGATGCCGGTCAGCTTGAGGAAGGGCACCGAACCGGCATGCACCGCCTTGACGTCCTTGTCGAAATTGGCCGCAATCCAGTCCACGCAATCGGCAAAAGCCGTCAGTCCGGCGGAGAAGGCCGCCTTGATAGCCACCATGTCCTCGCCCTGCGCCTTGGCGAGCGCCGCTTCGGTCTGACGCATCTCGTGTACCAGCGCCTTCGCTGTCACGCCGCCTTCGCGCCCCAGTTTGCGCCCAACCAGGTCATTTGACTGGATCGCCGTGGTGCCTTCGTAGATCGTGGTGATGCGAGCATCGCGCAGGTGCTGTGCCGCGCCAGTTTCCTCGATGTAACCCATGCCGCCGTGAATCTGCACACCGGTCGAGGCCACCTCGACGCCGGTTTCCGTAAACCAGCCCTTCACCACCGGGATCATCAGGTCGGCGAATGCCTGGTGCTTCTGCCGCTCGGCCTTGTCCGGATGACGATGCGCGATGTCCATTGAAGCCGCAACGGTACACCCCAGCGCCCGCATGGCTTCGATATTGGCCTTCATGCCCATCAGCATCCGGCGCACGTCGGGATGGCGCACGATGGGAACCGATTGCGGCCCGCCGCCGAGGTCCCGGCTCTGGATGCGCTCCCTGGCATAGCCCAGCGCCTGCTGGTAGGCGCGGTCGGCGATCGCCAGCCCCTCGAGGCCCACTGCGAACCGCGCTGCATTCATCATGATGAACATGTACTCGAGCCCGCGGTTTTCCTCGCCGACGAGATAACCGATGGCGCCATCCTTCTCGCCGTAGACAAGCACCGCGGTCGGGCTCGCATGGATGCCGAGCTTGTGCTCGATCGACGCGCAGTGCACCTCGTTGCGCGCACCAAGCGATCCGTCGGCATTGACGAGAAATTTCGGCACGATGAACAGCGAAATGCCGCGCACCCCCGGCGGCGCATCGGGCAGCCGCGCCAGCACGAGATGAATGATGTTTTCGGTCAGGTCGTGCTCGCCGTAGGTGATGAAGATCTTCTGGCCGCGGATCCGGTAGTGATCACCCTCGCGATCCGCCCGCGTGCGTACCAGCGCTAGGTCCGACCCTGCCTGCGACTCGGTCAGGTTCATGGTGCCGGTCCAGGTGCCATCGACCATCTTGGGCAGGTAGGTCTTTTTCTGGGCATCGGTGCCGCGGAGAATCAGCGCCTCGATCGCCCCGGTCGTCAGCATCGGGCACAGCGAGAACGCCATATTCGACGACTTCCACATCTCCATGACGAGCGTCGCCACGAGCTTGGGCAAGCCCTGCCCGCCATGCTCGGGAGGCGACTGCAGCGCGTTCCAGCCGCCCTCGGCAAACTGCCGGTAGGCGTCCTTGAACCCCTTGGGCGTAAAGACCTTGCCATCCTCCCAGCGCGAACCTTCGGCGTCGCCGGTCCTGTTGAGGGGAGCAATGACCTCGGCGCAAAACCGTGCGCTCTCATCGAGGATCTGGTCGACCAGCTCCGCATTGACTTCCTCGCAGCCCGGCAGGCCGGAGACCTTTTCCAGCCCGACCAGTTCCTTGAGGACAAAGCGCATGTCGCGCAGCGGTGCCGTGTATTGGTTCATGCATTGCTCCAGACTGAGGATATAGCCCGCGCGCACTGCCGACGGGCAGACTGCGAGCACCTGACAAGGCGCGGGGACGCTCCCCTCGCGCTTCCCTGCATCCAATGCCCCCAACGGCAGCCTTGCAAGGGGACCTTAACCGAGTTCCTTGATCAGTTCCGGGACAACCTGGAACAGGTCGCCGACGATCCCGTAGTCCGCGACCGAGAATATCGGCGCTTCCTCGTCCTTGTTGATGGCGACGATCACCCGGCTGTCCTTCATCCCCGCCAGGTGCTGGATCGCCCCGGAAATGCCGACCGCAAAATAGAGTTCCGGCGCGACGATCTTGCCGGTCTGTCCGACCTGCCAGTCGTTCGGCACATAGCCCGCATCCACCGCGGCGCGGGACGCGCCCATTGCCGCGCCCAGTTTGTCGGCCAGCGGCTCGAGAACCTTGAACGCCTCAGCGGAACCCATGCCGCGCCCGCCGGACACGATGACCTTGGCCGCCGTCAGCTCGGGACGGTCCGAATTGGTCAACTCGCGGCCCAGCAGCGTCGACAGGCCGCTGTCCGAGCCCGCCGGCACACTCTCGACCGTGCCGGAGCCACCGCCGGCAGCCGCAGCGTCGAAACCGGTCGCGCGCACCGTGATCACCTTGACCTTGTCCTTGCTTTGCACCGTGGCAAAGGCATTGCCGGCGTAGATCGGGCGAACAAAGGTGTCGGCGGATTCAACCGAGATGATCTCGGAGATCTGCGCCACGTCGAGCAGCGCGGCAATGCGCGGCGCCACCGATTTCCCGAAGGCCGTTGCCGATGCAAGGACGTGGCTGTACTGCCCGCCCCCGGCAAGGCCGACGACAAACGCCGCCAGGTTTTCGGGCAGGCCATCCTTGTAGAGGGGCGAGTCCGCCAGCAGCACCTTGCTGACGCCGGCAACGGCCGCTGCGGCCTGCGCCGCGGCCTGGCATCCGCCACCGGCGACCAGAACGACGACGTCGCCGCCAATTTCCGAGGCAGCCGCGATGGTGTTGCGCGTGGCGCCCTTCAGCGCCTGGTTGTCATGATCAGCAATGACGAGAATGCTCATGAGATGGTCCCGAATCGTTTGATTTGTTATTGCCTGTAACGGCAGCTTGTGGTGCGGCTTCGGCAGCCGCTAGGAAATCACCTTGGCTTCATTCTTCAGTTTTTCCACCAGCGTCTTTGCGTCGGGCACCTTGACGCCGGCCTTGCGCGTCGGTGGGTCCGAGACCTTCAGGGTGATCAGGCGCGGTGTCACATCGACGCCCAGCGCGTCCGGTTTCAGCACTTCCAGCGGCTTCTTCTTCGCCTTCATGATGTTCGGCAGCGTGACGTAGCGCGGCTCGTTGAGGCGCAGGTCGGTAGTCACGACTGCAGGCAGGCTGATGCTGACGGTTTCCAGGCCGCCATCGACTTCCCGCGTCACCACGAGTTTGTCGCCCTCCACCTTGACCTTGGAGGCAAACGTGGCCTGCGACCAGCCCAGCAGCGCCGACAGCATCTGGCCGGTCTGGTTGCAGTCATCATCGATGGCCTGCTTGCCGACGATGGCCAGCCTGGGCTGTTCCTTTTCGACCAGCGCCCTGATCAGCTTGGCCACGGCCAGCGGCTGCAGTTCGGCGTCGGTCTCGACGAGGATGGCGCGATCGGCGCCCAGGGCCAGTGCCGTGCGCAGGGTTTCCTGGCAGGCGGCCGTGCCGCAAGATACTGCAATCACCTCTGTCGCGGCACCCGCCTCCTTCAGTCGGAGCGCCTCCTCGATGCCGATTTCATCAAACGGATTCATCGACATCTTCACATTGGCCGTTTCGACCCCTGTGCCGTCGCTCTTCACGCGTACCTTGACGTTGTAATCGACGACGCGCTTGACCGGAACCATGACTTTCATTGCGATTTGCCCTTCGAATGCACCGTTCTCACGGGAAGGACAGAATTATACGAGATCGGTTCGCTCTTCCGGGCTTGCGGGGGCCATTATCGGACTGAACCGCGGGCATGCTCCCGCGAGCGCCTTCCGCGGGGTCGCGCCCGGCAAGGTGCGGAGAGGCCGCCCGCCACGCAACCGGGAAGGTCATTTCGCAATCGAGGGAATACTCCCCCGCACGCGCCCCGGCGTCACGGAGCCTTTCGGCAGATCCGAAGCGGTCCCCGAGTGCCCCGGCCGTCTCAGTCTCCGGCAGAACTCGCCTGGCCCGCCTCGGCGGCCAGCCAGACGCACTTCCCGCGCGACTCCTTGTCGATACCGGAAAGCACTCGCTGGTGTTCG
>VGIE01000117.1 GCA_016867955.1 Betaproteobacteria bacterium | reverse complement strand
TCGAGCAGCTTCTCGTGAGACGGCTTCTTCATGTGGCCCCTTCGTATGCCGGCTTGCGGGCTTGGTTGAGCGGTGCCGGGCAATATACCCGATGCGGGTTGCACCGAACAACAGCGACGCGAGCGGTGCTGCTCGCGTCGCGGGCCGGCGGCCCGAAACATCCGGGGAGCCCGCAGGCGAAGGAGAGGTAATGCTGCCAGATTATTGACATTAATCATTCGGTTTGCAAGAAAGGCGCGATAATGCCGACACGCAGATCGCCGGTGCCGGTTCCGGGCGGGAGCAACGGGCAAAGCCGTCCTTTGATGTGCCGCAAGGAATGGATGCTTCGCTGGTGCTCCAATGAGGCTTGAATCCGGGGTGTGGCGCCAATTGCGGCGGGAGGGGAGCTTTCGCGCTCGTGCCGCGCGCGTTCATCGCCGACCAACCGAGGCCGTGCATGACTGATGCGAAGGGCAACAACGTGGCGGGCGACTTCTGGGGCGGCTTGGCCGCCATGCTGGTGGCGCTGCCCTCGGCGATCGCCTTCGGCGTGAACATCTTCGCTCCACTATGGGCGAGCTACGCTGCGCAGGGCGCACTGGCCGGCATCATCGGTGCCTCCGCGCTCGGCCTCGTGGCCTCCTACCTCGGCGGCACCAACCGCCTCATTACCGCGCCCTGCGCGCCGGCGGCGGTGCTCTCGGCCTTCGGCATCCAGCTCATGCAGCAGGATGTGGCGCCGGCCACCATCCTGCTGATGATGACGGTAGTCGGGCTGCTCTGCGGCCTGCTGCAGTTGATCTTCGGCGTGGTGGGCGTGGGCCGGCTGATCAAGTACATGCCCTATCCGGTGGTAAGCGGCTACCTCACCGGCGTCGGCCTCATCATCATCCTCAGCCAGATCCCCAAGCTGCTCGGCGTGGGGCGCAACGTGCACCTGTCCGATGTCTGCTGTGGCCCGCGCTGTGGAACTGGCAGGGCATCACCGTCGGCGTGGTGACGGCGGCGGTCATGGTGCTTGCGCCCCGCGTCACGCGCGCCGTGCCGGCGGCCATCCTCGGGCTGCTCGCGGGCGTGCTGACCTATTTCGGCCTGGGCATTGCCGACCGCGCACTGATGGCCCTGCACGGCAATCCGCTGATCATCGGGCCCCTGGGTGGGGGAGGTGGCGGCGGCGAGTCGGGTGCCGGCTTCGCCGAGGCGCTGTCGGCGCGCTGGAAGGGCGTCGGCGGCATGGACCTCATGTTGCTGCCCGACCTGCTGGTGCCGGCGCTGACGCTGGCCGTGCTGCTGTCCATCGATACGCTGAAGACCTGCGTGGTGCTCGATTCGCTGACGCGCAGCCGCCACGACTCCAATCGCGAGCTGATGGGCCAGGGCCTGGGCAACCTCGCCGCGACGCTGGTGGGCGGCGTGCCGGGCGCGGGCACTATGGGCGCGACGCTGGTCAACATCTCGAGCGGGGCGAAGACGCAGCGCTCGGGCCTGATCGAGGGCGGGCTTTCGCTGCTTGCCTTCCTGCTGCTCGGCTCGGTAATCGCATGGATTCCGATCGCCGCGCTGGCCGCCATCCTGATCGTCATCGGCGTGCACATGTTCGACGTGCACAGCCTGCAGCTGCTGCGCAATCGCTCGACCGTCCTCGACTTCGTGGTGATCGTCGCGGTGGTGGCGGTGGCCGAGACGGTGAGCCTGATCGCGGCCTCCGGCATCGGCATCGCGCTGGCGGCCCTGCTGTTCATCCGCGAGAAGGTGAGCACGTCCTGCGTGCGTCGAATGGTCTACGGCAACCAGGTCTTCTCCAAGCAGATCCGCCTGCCCGAGGAGCGCGCCATCCTCGAGGCTCGCGGCGAGCAGGCGGTGGTATTCGAGCTGCAGGGCAGCCTGTTTTTCGGCACTGCCGACCAGCTCTACTCCGCGCTCGAACCGGAGCTGAAGACGCGCAACTACGTGATCCTCGACCTGCCCCGCGTGCAGTCGGTGGACGTCACCGTGGTGCACGTGCTCGAACAGGTGGAGGACATGCTGGCCGAGCGCGGCGCCTGGCTGCTGTTCAGCCAGCTGCCGCGCAAGGTGCCCACCGGGCAGGACCTGGCGCAGTACTTCGAGCAGATCGGCAGCTCGCGGCCGGAGCGGCATGCACCGGTGTTCGACGAGCTGGACGACGCCCTCGAATGGGTGGAGAACCGCATCCTTGCCGAGGCGCGGGAAGTGGCTGCCGCCGAAAAGCCGCTCGAGCTGAGAGACATCGACCTTTTCCGCCGCCGCAAGCAGGAGACGCTGGCCGAGCTGGAGGCGGTGATGGAGAGGCGCCCGGTCAAGGCCGGGGAGCGCATCTTCACAATGGGCGAGACCGGCGACGAGCTGTTCCTCATCCGCAGCGGCTCGGTGCGCATCATGCTGCCGGTGGCCGACCAGCAGACGCACCACCTTTCGACATTCGCGCGCGGCGACTTCTTCGGCGAGATGTCCTTCCTCGACCGCAATGCCCGCTCGGCCGACGCCGTGGCCGAGGTGGACACCGAACTCTTCGTGCTCTCGCGCGAGAAGTTCGATGCGCTCACGGCCGGACACCGCAAGCTGGCCATCGACCTCTTCGAGGGCCTGGCGCGCGTGCTGGCGATGCGGCTGCGCTACACCAACGTCGAGCTGCGCGCGCTGCAGGAGTCCTGACTGCAAAGCAGGCTTACCGCGCAGGTCCCGCAGCCGGCCAATGGCTAGCGGGGCAGTTCCCGGCGCGTTGCAGGCACGCCCCGGGGTAACGAAGCCGTTGCGCCGAGCCGACCGGCACCCTTGCCCTGCGTCACATGCACGCCGGCGCGCGCCAGGTTGGCGTAAATGCGCCGGCGGCGCACCAGCGGCCACCATTCGTCGAGGAAGATCTGCATCGGCCGCCACATGGCGACCCAACCGGCAATGGTGAAGCCTTCCTTGAGCACGCGCAGGTAGGGGCTGAAGGCATAGCTCGCCAGCGAGTCGGCGGCGAGCAGGCACAGCGCGAGGAAGCCGAGGCCGATCAGCAGGCTGGTGCGGCCCTCCAGCAGGAGCACGCGCAGGTTGCGCCGTGACAACGTTGACTTGTAGTCGAAGTAGTTGTGGATGGCCTCGGCCACCAGTGGCGTGGGGTCTTCCACCGGCATCTTTTCCATATGAATGATGATGCGGAAGTGGCTGTCCCGCGGAAATTCCAGCGCCCAGCTCTCGAGGAACTCCTCGGCGTCGGGGTCAAGGTCGCGGTGGTGGAAGGGCATCGGGTCCATTGAGTTGAACAGTTGCGACAGCTCGACGACCCACAACTCGATCTGGTGTACGGGCGGATGGTTCCTTCTCATGGCAGCGGGAATCGCGGAGGGTGTGTGGGCGCCTGCGCTCACACCAGCAACGCGCCGGCGGCGCCGGTGGCGAGTAGCAGCGCCGCAATCGGCAGGGTGATGCGGCGCAACTCGGCCGAGCCGAAGCCGATTGCCATGCCGTCCTTGGTGATGGTGTTGGCCATGGCGAGGGTGATAGCGTCGATATCGGTCAGGCCGGCCACAGCCGCCGCGAGGTAGAGGCCGGCGTCGCCGAGATAGACCTGCGCCGCGCGGGCGATCACCACCACCAGGCCGAACAGCAGGCCGAACTTGATGGCTTCGTCGAGCTCGAACGGGTTGTTGCCGGTCTTGACCTCGCTCCTTTCCCTTTGCTTGCGCCTGCGCCACAGCCACCAGCTCGAGCCGAGGCTGGCGACGCACAGCATGCCGACCGGCAAGGCCAGTCGCAGGCCAAGTTCGAGGTTGATCAGCGCTGTCATGATCAGGACGCGAAAGAACATCACCGTCCAGGCGAGCAGGATGCCGAGGGCCAGAGATGAGTTGTCCTCGCCGACCTGCCGGCTGCGCTGCGAGAAGCCGAGCGTGACCGCGGTGCTGGAGACCATGCCGCCCAGGAGGCCGGCGATGCTGACGCCGTGCTCGGCGCCGACGATCTTGATCAGGAGGTAGCTCGAGAAATTGAGCGCCGAGATCAGCACCACCATCAGCTAGATCTTGTACGGGTTCACCACGTCGAGCGGCGGCGGGCCGTAGTTGGCGTCCGGCACCAGCGGCAGGATGATCAGCGTGACGATGGCGAACTTCAGCGTCGCCTCGACGTCAGCCGTGTTGACGCGGCCGGCGAGCCAGTGCAGCCAGCCCTTGAGGGCGAGCAGCAGCGCCATGGCGACGCCGATCCAGCCGGCCAGCTGCAATTGCCCGTAGGCGCACAGCAGCCCCAGCAGGAAGGCCAGCAGCGCCGAGACCTCGGTGGTGATGCCGGTGTATTCGCCCTTCGAGGTCATCACATACATGCTGATGATCAGCGTGGCCATGGCCACGAACACCGCCAGCGCCAGCCATTGCAGGCCGAGACGGTCGCCGATGTAGCCCGAGATCGCGCCGCCCAGCGCGATGAGGGCGAGGGTGCGCACGCCGGCGCCGCCTTCCTCGCCCTTGGTGCGCTCGCGCTCGAGGCCCAGCAGCACGCCGAGGCCCAGGGCCACGGTAAAACGGAGCGCAAGGTCGGTATCGTCCATCACCGGAGTATGCGGCGCAACGGCGGGCGCCTCAAGGCGCAGGGAGCGGACCTTTGACCAGGATCAACCCGGGTGATGCGGGGTGCATGGCCCGTTGCTGTGCGGAGCGACCGTCATACCCTAACAGAAAACGCAAAGGCCCGATGTCAGTATTATCGATACAAACCGATTACTGACAGACCTATGCCGCCTGGTCCAGTTCCAGCGCCAGCTGCCGCGCCGTGCTGCGGCCGAGCGGCACGATCTGGAGGCCGTGCTTCTTCTGGTCGAGCACGCGCGCGAGGATCTTGTAGGTGTCGAGGTCGAACACCGGCTCCAGGCGCGATTCCAGGCGTTCACGCAGTTCTTCCTCCGACCTCACGGTGCCGAGGTAGCACCAGTGGTCGAAGAGGTGCATGTCGGTGACCGGCTCGCCAGCGGGGCCGGGCCGTGATTCCCGGAACCCGGTAAGGCCCTTGTAGGGCCAGGCGCGCATGCGCAGGCAGGTGAGCGCCCCGAGCAGGCGGATGTTGTGCGCGGCGATCGACTCCTCGCCGCAGCAGGCGCCGCGGCATTTTTTCAGCTGGAAGGCGAAGCAGGGTCGCGCCTTGCCGCTGGCCGCATTCACGGTGCGCGGCGTGCCTTTCTCCAGCCCGAGCAGGATGGGACACAGGCCGTGTTCGGCCGCGATGGCCTCCAGCGCTTCCAGTGCCTTTTTCTTCGAGCGGAAGGTGCCGAAGGTCTCGGCGAGGCGTTGCGGGTCGAGGTCGGCGGCGCGCACCAGCTCCGGCGGCTTGCAGGTGACGGCGCCCGGCGTCCAGCGGAATGCGCACAGCTCGCCCGCGCGGCGCAGCATGCGGTTGTGCACAGGCAGCAGTTCCTTCACCAGCCGCGCCTCGGTGAGGAGGGCACCCAGCTCGCCGGCGGTCTCGATCCATTCGATTTGCGCCAGTTGCATGGAGATGCGCATCTCCTTGCCCGAGGCATGGTCACCGGCAAAGTGCGACATCACGCGCGAGCGCAGGCCCACGCTCTTGCCGACGTAGAGCGGCGTGTTCTTAGCGTCGTAGAAGAGGTACACGCCCGGCGTCTCCGGGATGTCGTCCAGCACCGCCGGGTCGAGCTGCGGCGGCACGCTGGGAGTCTTCAACTGTGTGCCGATGGAGGCGGCGAGCTGCGCGGGGTCGCAGTCGCGGCGGATGATCTGCGCGAACTGCCACAGCACCTGCGCATCGCCGAGGGCGCGGTGGCGCGCCGTGCAAATGAGGCCGTGGCGCTCGATCAGGCTGTCGAGGTTGTGCCTGCGGTGCTGCGGGAAGAGCGCGCGCGACAGCTTGGCCGTGCACAGCATCTTCGGGCGGAACGGGAAGGCGAGGCGGGCGAACTCGTTCTTCAGGAAGCCGTAATCGAAGCGCACGTTATGGGCGATGAAGAGGCGGCCCTCGAGGCGCTTTTGCACTTCGGCGGCGACGAGCTCGAATGGCGGCGCGTCCTCCACCATGGCGTTGGAGATGCCGGTGAGCGCCTCGATGAAGGGCGGGATGCGCTGGCCGGGATTCACCAGCGAGCTCCATTCCTCGACCGTGCCATCGGGATCGACGGTGACGATGCCCACTTCGGTGATGCGGTCGTGGTGCGCGGTGGCGCCCGAGGTCTCGAGGTCTACGAAGGCCAGCGGCTGATCGAAGAACGTGCCCGGCGCGGCAGGGGTTTTTTTCACGTGGCTAGAGTGCCACAAACAGGGTGTCGCAGAAAGCGAGGAAGAAGTTTTCACACTGACTCCCCTCGCGCTCTCCCGCATCAGTGACCCCGACCGCGATTCAGTCAGGGCCCCGGGTGCACTATACTGCGCCCCGCATCCGCACAATTGACTGGAGATCGCAGCATGAAGCTTTGCCTGAACATCGGATACAGCGGCCCGAAGATGGAATTGCCGATGAAGCGCATCCTGCGCGCCGAGGAACTCGGCTTCGACACGGTGTGGACTTCGGAGGCCTACGGCTCCGACGCCATCACGCCGCTGGCCTACATCGGGGCGTTGACTAAGCGCATTCGCCTCGGCACCAACATCGCGCAGCTGTCTGCGCGCACGCCGGCCAATCTGGCCATGTGCGCGCAGACCATCGACGCCATGACCGGGCGCGGTCGCATGGTTGTCGGCGTTGGCGTGTCGGGGCCGCAGATTGTCGAGGGTTGGTACGGCCAGCCCTGGGGCAACCCGGCTGCACGCCTCCGCGACTACGTGGCCATCATGCGCAAGATCTGGAAGCGCGAGGAGCCGGTGGCTCATGCCGGCACCGAGATCTCGCTGCCCTATCACGGGCCGGGCTCGTCGGGCCTGGCCAAGCCGCTGAAGAGCATCCTTCACGGCAACCCGGACATCCCCATCATGCTGGGCACGGCGACGCCGGGCAACATCCGCATGACCGGCGAGATCGCCGATGGCTGGCTGTCCATGCACCTGGTGCCCTCGACCATGCGCACTTACCTGCAGTGGCTGGAGGAGGGGCTGGCCAAACGCAA
>VGIE01000116.1 GCA_016867955.1 Betaproteobacteria bacterium | reverse complement strand
GCCATGCCGATGATCATCCCGGTAAGGATGCCCGCCGACGAATAGGGCAGGATGTGGTCCCTGACCGTTTGCCAATCGGTGGCACCCAGTGCGTAGGCGCCCTCGCGGATGTGCTGCGGAATCGCGCGGATGGCCTCCCGCGTGGCGACGATCACCACCGGCAGAATGAGCAGCGACAGCGTCAGGCCGGCCGACAGAATGCTCTGGCCGAAGCCGAACTGGTAGACGAACAGGCCCAGCGCCAGCAGCCCGTACACTATGGATGGCACGCCGGCGAGGTTCGTGATGTTGATCTCGATGATGTCGGTGACCCAGTTCTTGGGCGCATATTCCTCGAGATAGATTCCGGCACCAACCCCAAGCGGTCCGGCGACCACGGCGGTGACGAGCATCACCAGCGTGGAGCCGATCCAGGCCGAGAGAATGCCGGCCTCGCCGGCGCGACGCGATGGAAACGAGCTGAAGAACTCCCAGCTCAGCCGCGGCACGCCCCTGATCGCCATGTCGAGGAACAGCGCCGCAAAGGTCAGCACACCGATCATCAGCGCAAGCACGCCAACGATGGCAAAGATCATGTCCCAGCGCTTGTGCCGCGCGATGATCTTGCATATTCCGCCCAATTCCATCGTCTTGTCCACGCTAATAGGCCTCGCGGAAGCGTCTTCTCAACATGTGCCCGGCGATATTGCAGGCCAGGGTGAACAGCATCAGCGTCAGACCGGCGGCGAAAATCGTCTGGTAGCCGATCGACCCGTGAGGCAGGTCGCCCAGCGCAACCTGCACGATGTAGGAAGTGATCGTCGCCGCGGGCTCGGTCGGGTTGATGGTCAGGTTGGGCTGCATGCCGGCGGCGACGGCGAGAATCATGGTTTCACCGACGGCGCGGGAGATCCCGAGAATGTACGAAGACGCAATGCCGGAGAACGCCGCAGGCACCACCACGCCGACCGCCGTCTGGAAGCGCGTCGCCCCCATGGCGTAGGAGCCTTCGCGCAGGTTCATCGGCACCGCGCGCATGGCGTCCTCGCTGAGCGAACTGACGTAGGGAATGATCATGATGCCCATGACGATGCCCGCCGACAGCAGGTTGAATCCCGGCAGCTCCGGGAAAAACCACTGCAGGATCGGGGTCATGAACAGCAGCGCAAAGTAGCCGTACACGATGGTCGGCACGCCACCCAGCAGTTCGAGGAAGGGCTTGGCGATCTCGCGCAGCTTGAAGGGCGCGAACTCCGACAGGTAGATGGCAATAATCGTCCCCAATGGGACCGCTATGAGCAGAGCCACAGCCGAACTTGTTAGTGTTCCCGACAACAGCACCATGATGCCGTAATGCGCGTCATCGAACAGGGGCGTCCACTGCGTGTCGGTCAGGAAATCGATGACCGACACGTGCGTGAAGAACAGCACCGACTCCTTGACCAGGATGTAGACGATAGCCAAGGTCGTAAACACCGATAATAGCGCCGCCAGGAACAGGATCGACTCGATGATGCGCTCGCGCACACGGCGGGAGCGCCGCCGGGCGAGCCGCGAGCTGGTGGTGACTACATCGGAGATGGGCATGCCATAAGCGCCACTTGCGATGGCAGACAGGGTAGTCCGGGAGGGGGATTATGTCAGAAAGAACAAGGCCGCCCTGCTCCCCCGGGCGGCCCGCAGCGCTACTTCGCCTGCGTCGTCAGCGGCCGCGAGAACAGATCGTCAACCCTTACGCCCACGTCGGCGTGTCCCGCAAACACGGTGCCGGTCTGCATTTTCGCGAGCCGGTTCATGCCATGGGTGTAGCTCTTGGCGGGAAGCGGCACATAGTTCACTTCCTTGGAGAGCTTCTCGCCGTTCTTCAGGTAATACTCGACGAATTCCTTCACTTCGGGCTTCGCCATCGACTTGGCATTGACGTAAATGAAGATCGGGCGCGACAGCGGCTGATAGGAACCGCTGAGGACCGCTTCCAGTGAAGGTCCAACCGGCGGCTTGCCTCCCTTGTCGGAGATCGCCACCGCCTTGAGCTTGTCCTTGTTTTCGACGTAGTACGCGAAGCCGAAATAGCCGATCGCATTGACGTCGCGCGAAACGCCCTGCACCAGCACGTTGTCGTCCTCGGACGCCGTGAAATCGCCGCGGCTGGATTTCGCCTTGCCCATGATGGCTTCGGTGAAGTAGTCGAACGTGCCGGAGTCCGGGCCCGCCCCGAAGAGCTTGATCTGGGCATTTGGCCAGGCCGGGTTGACCTGGTTCCAGCGCGTGATCTTGCCCTGTGCCGCCGGCTCCCACATCTTTTTCAGGTCCTCGACCGAGATGCTGTTGAGGAAGGTGTTCTTCGGATGAGCGACCACGGTCAGCGCATCGAAGGCCACCGGCAACTCGATGTATTCAACGCCGGCCTTCTTGCAGTCTTCCATCTCAGGCTTGAGGATGGGGCGCGAGGCATTCTGCACGTCGGACTCGCCGCGGCAGAACTTCTTGAAGCCGCCGCCGGTGCCTGAAATGCCGACGGTGACCTTGATGGTGCCCTTCCTGGCCTTCTGGAAATCCTCGGCAACCGCTTCGGTCACGGGAAACACCGTGCTGGAACCGTCGACCTTGACCACCTGCGCCTGCGCCACGTGGACGCCTGCCGCACCCAAAATTGCTACCGCCAGTGCGGCACAAATCCCGGGTTTCTTCATGAACATTCTCCTTTCGAGAACAAACTGACGACCGAAACTTCAGCAAGGTGAGTCTAGAAGCCCAATGTTGCAGGAAGATTACAAACGGGCTCGGTCTGGCGGCCATGCCCGGGGTGAGGCGGGCGCTCAGAGGAACGGGAGCGGGCGTCCTCGGGCGGGGCGGCGCCGAGCCTTCGATCGCTCGCATTGAGGCGGGTTCGGGCGCACTCTTGCGCCTCAGCCGCCGTTCGCGCTCCTGACCACCCCGGCAAGCTCCTCTGCCCCGGCGGCCACCTTGGCCCGGTTTTCACCCTCGACCATGACCCGCAGCACCGGCTCCGTCCCCGATAGCCGCAACAGCACGCGGCCCTTCTTGCCGAGCCTGCGCTCCACCGCCCGCTTGGCCTGGACAATGGCGGGAACGTGCTGCCAGTCGAAGCCCCCGGCTACCGTGACATTGACCAGTGCCTGCGGGAACAGCTTCAGGTCCCCGGCCAATGCCCCCAGGGACTTGCCGGATTCACAGACCGCAGTAAGCACCTGCAATGCCGAGACGATGCCGTCGCCGGTGGTGTGCTTGTCGAGGCAGATCATGTGGCCCGAATTCTCCCCACCCAGCTCCCAGCCCTTTTCGACCAGCATTTCCAGCACGTAGCGGTCGCCCACCTTGGCGCGCGCGAAACCGATGCCGAGCGCGCCGAGGGCGTCCTCCAGCGCGAGGTTGGACATCTGGGTTCCGACCACGCCCTTCAGCTGGCTGCGCCGATGGCGGTGCCGCGCCACCACGTAAAGCAGCTGATCGCCGTCGAATGGCTTGCCGTCCGCATCCGTCATCAGCAGCCGATCCCCATCGCCGTCCAGCGCGATCCCCAGATCGGCCCGATGGTCCCTCACCGCCCGCTGCAGCGCCTGTGGCGCCGTGGCGCCGACCTTGTCGTTGATGTTGAAGCCATCCGGACTGACGCCAATCGAAACCACATCCGCGCCGAGTTCATGGAGCACGTGCGGGGCGATGTGATAACCGGCCCCATTGGCACAGTCGACGACGATGCGCAGCCCGAGCAGGTCCTGCGACGATGGGAAGGTGCCCTTGCAGAACTCGATATAGCGACCGGCCGCGTCGTCGATACGGCGCGCCTTGCCGAGCTCCGCCGAAGGACGGCATCCCATCGGGCGCTCCAGCGCCGCCTCGATTTCCTCCTCCACCGCATCGGCAAGCTTGTTGCCGTCCGCCGAGAAGAACTTGATGCCGTTGTCCGCAAAGAGATTGTGCGAGGCGCTGATCACGACCCCGGCCTGCAGGCGCAGCGCCCGCGTCAGGTAGGCGATGGCGGGCGTAGGCAGCGGTCCCGAAAGGATGACATCGATCCCCGCGGCGGAAAGCCCTGCCTCAAGGGCCGCCTCGAGCATGTACCCCGAGATGCGCGTGTCCTTGCCGATCAACACGGCGGGCCGCTCGCCCTTGCGCGTCCGCGCGGTGCGGGTCAGCACCTCACCCGCGGCAAAGCCCAGCCGCATGATGAACTCCGGCGTGATCGCCCCCTGCCCGACTGTCCCACGCACGCCATCGGTTCCGAAATACCTGCGCCCCATTGCGTTACCCCGGCAAAAAGATCTTCTGAATTTTATCAAGGATATTCCGCAATCCGGCGGTCATCGGTCCGGATGCAGGCATTTCGACCGGGGCCTTGCAGCATTTCCATCACTCAGCCTGACGCGGTCAGGATGGCCAATGCATCACGGGTGGCGGCCACATCATGCACGCGCAGGATCGCAGCGCCACGCTGGGCAAGGATCAACGCCGCGGCAACGCTCGCGTAGACACGCTCGCCGGCGCTCCTTCCGGTGAGCGCGCCCAGCGTCGCCTTGCGCGAGATGCCCGCCAGCAGAGGAAACCCGAGCGCGCCCAATTCGCCGAACCGCCGCATCAGGACGAGGTTGTGCTCGGCGGACTTCCCGAAACCAAACCCCGGATCCAGCACGATGCGCTCGCGCGAAATGCCGGCATCCAGAGCCGCCTGCGCACGATCGCGCAGGAAGTCGCCGACCTCGCCAATGACATCCGAATACGCGGGTGCGGTCTGCATGGTGCGCGGCACTCCCTGCATGTGCATCAGGCAGACCGCCGCGTTGCTCGCGGCAACAGTCGCCAGCGCATCCGGGCGCCGCAGAGCCTCGATGTCATTGACCATCGAAGCCCCGGCGTCGATTGCCGCGCGCATCACCACGGGTTTTGCCGTGTCGATCGACAGCGGCACCTTCGCATCGCGCAGCGCCGCGAGAACGGGCATCACGCGCGCCAATTCTTCAGCGGTGCCAACCGGCTGGGCACCCGGCCGGCTAGATTCGCCGCCGATGTCGAGGATGTCGGAGCCCTCCTCGATCAGCCGCCAGGCATGCGCAATTGCTGCTCCGGCCGACGCGTGCTGCCCGCCATCCGAAAACGAGTCCGGCGTCACGTTGACGATGCCCATGACCAGCGGGCGATCGAGCCCCAGCGTGAACCTTCCAGCGATCAGTTCGCAATTCATCGGGGAAATTTGCCGGAACCAGCCTTCAATGAGAAAGGCCCGAAGCATGCTTCGGGCCCTTTCCTGCTCACACCGTGTTCAAGCAGCCGCGGGTTCGGTCGCGGTCGTGCCCTGCTGCAGCGGCTGCTGCGAAGGGGACTGCGGCGGCTTCGGCGTGCGCGGCGGCAGGCCCGCCATGATGTCGTCAAGCTGCTCCGCGTCCAGGGTTTCCCATTCCAGCAGCGCCTTGGTCATCGATTCGACCTTGTCGCGATTCTCCTCGATCAGCTTGCGGGCCAGGGCGTACTGCTGGTCGATGATGCGGCGGATTTCCTCGTCGACCTTCTGCATGGTCGTCTCCGACACGTTCTTGTGCGTGGTCACCGAGCGACCGAGGAATATCTCGCCCTCGTTCTCCCCGTATACCATCGGCCCGAGCGCGTCGGTCATGCCCCACTGGGTCGCCATGCGCCGCGCCAGGTCGGTGGCGCGCTCGAAATCATTGGAAGCGCCGGTCGTCATCTGGTTCATGAAGATTTCCTCGGCGATGCGCCCGCCGAACAGCACCGCGATGCTAGAGAGCAGGCGCTCCTTGTCCATGCTGTAGCGGTCCTCGACCGGGAGCTGCATGGTCACGCCCAGCGCACGGCCGCGCGGGATGATGGTCACCTTGTGCACCGGATCGGTCTTCGGCAGCAGCTTCGCCACCACGGTGTGTCCCGACTCGTGATAGGCGGTGTTGCGGCGCTCCTCTTCCGGCATCACCAGCGAGCGGCGCTCCGCACCCATGATGATCTTGTCCTTGGCGCGCTCGAAGTCCTCCATGTCGACCAGGCGCTTGTTCTTGCGCGCGGCGAAAAGCGCCGCCTCGTTGACGAGGTTGGCGAGGTCCGCGCCGGACATTCCCGGTGTGCCACGGGCGATGATCTCGGCTTTAACGTCGGGCGCCAACGGCACCTTGCGCATGTGCACCAGCAGAATCTGCTCGCGGCCTCGAATGTCGGGCAGCGGCACCACCACCTGGCGGTCGAAGCGTCCCGGGCGCAGCAGGGCCGGATCGAGCACGTCGGGCCGGTTGGTCGCAGCGATGACGATCACGCCAGTGGTTCCCTCGAATCCGTCCATTTCCACCAGCAGCTGGTTCAACGTCTGCTCGCGCTCGTCGTTGCCGCCGCCCAGCCCGGCACCGCGCTGGCGGCCCACGGCGTCGATTTCGTCGATGAACACGATGCACGGCGCCCGCTTCTTGGCCTGCTCGAACATGTCGCGCACGCGCGCCGCGCCGACGCCGACGAACATCTCCACGAAATCGGAGCCGGAGATCGAGAAGAACGGCACCATGGCCTCGCCGGCGATCGCCCGCGCCAGCAGCGTCTTGCCGGTTCCCGGCGAGCCCACCATCAGCACGCCCTTGGGGATGTGGCCGCCCAGCTTCTGGAACTTGCTCGGGTCCTTCAAGAAATCGACCAGTTCGGCGACATCCTCCTTGGCCTCCTCGCAGCCCGCCACGTCGGCGAAGGTCACGTTGTTGCTCGACTCATCCATCATGCGGGCGCGGGACTTGCCGAAGGAAAACGCGCCGCCGCGTCCGCCGCCCTGCATCTGGCGCATGAAGAACACCCAGACGCCGATCAGCAGCAGCATCGGGAACCACGACACGAAGATGTTCATGAGCAGCGACGGCTCGTCTTCCGGCTTGGCCTCGATCTTCACACCGTACTTGAGCAGGTCGGAAACCAGCCAGATGTCCCCCGGCGAATAACTGGTCACGCGCTTGCCCTCGTTGGTGGTGGCCTTGAGGACACGGCCCTCGATCAGCACCTTGGCAACGCGCCCGCCCTTCACCTCCTCGATGAATTGCGAATACTCCATTGGCGCCTGGGCCGGC
>VGIE01000115.1 GCA_016867955.1 Betaproteobacteria bacterium | reverse complement strand
TGTTCGTCACCGGCGGCGGCTCCGGCATCGGCGCGGCCACCGCGCGGCGGTTCGCGTCCGAAGGCGGGCGCGTCGCCATCGTGGACCTGTCGCGCGACAATGCCGAGGCCGTGGCGAAATCGCTGCCCGCCGCAGCCGCAGCCCTCGCCTTCGGCATCGACGTATCCGACGAGGCAGCGGTTAGCGGCGCCATCGCGCAAACGCATGCGAAATTCGGCCGCATCGACTGCGTGTTCAACGGCGCGGGGCATGTGGTGTTCGGGCCGATCGAGGACTACAAACTCGAAGAATGGAACCGCATCTTCGCCGTTCACGCCGGCGGCACCTTCCTCGTCTGCAAGCACGTGCTGCCGATCATGCGCGCGCAGGGCGGCGGTTCCATCGTCAACTGCGGCTCCACCGCCGCGCTGTCCTCGGGCAAGCACAACGGCCCTTACGCCGGCGCCAAGGGCGCCATCATGGCCTTCTCGCAGCAGCTGGCGCTCGATGCCGGCCCGGGAGTGCGCGTCAACGTGCTGGTGCCCGGCCGCACGCTGACCGGCATGACGGAGAAGGCCTATACGGCGCGCTACGGCTCCGATGTCGAGGAAGCCATGCGCCATGCCGGACAGGTCAATATCCAGAAACGCGTGGCGCGTCCGGAGGAACTGGCCGGTCCCGTCTGCTTCCTCTTTTCCGATGACGCCTCGTTCATCACCGCTACGCGGCTAGTGGTCGATGGCGGGCAGACGGCCATCTAGGGCCTGTTCACATCCATCCGCTTTGAGCTGCAACGCGACTCGCGCGATGAATGTGAACAGACCCCTGGCACCGCAGATGAGAAACGCGCCTGGTCCTGCGACCGGGCCCCTTGCTGATCCCGGCCCGGATCCGGAGACGGATCCGGAGCCCCGCTCAAGGCATCAACCTGCCGACTTCAGCGCGGCGCGCATCGAGGCTATGGTGGCCGCATAGTCCTTCGAGCCGAAGATCGCCGAGCCGGCGACGAAGGTGTCGGCGCCGGCGCGCGCGATGGCGGCGATGTTGTCCACCTTCACGCCGCCGTCCACCTGCAGCAGCACCGCACGCCCTGTCTCCGCATGCATCGCATCGATGCGCCGGCGCACGTCGGCAAGCTTTGGCAATGCGCCTGGAATGAAGGACTGCCCGCCGAAGCCCGGGTTCACCGACATGATCAGCACCAGGTCGAGCTTGTCGAGCACGTGGTCGAGCCAGTTGAGCGGCGTGGCCGGGTTGAACACCAGCCCGGCCTTGCATCCGCTGTCGCGGATCAGGCCGATGGTGCGGTCGACATGCGCGCTCGCCTCCGGGTGGAAGCTGATGATGTTGGCGCCGGCCTTTGCGAAGTCGGGCACGATGCGGTCCACCGGCTCGACCATCAGGTGTACGTCGATCACTGCTTGCGTCAGCGGGCGGATGGCTTCGCAGACCAGCGGGCCGATCGTCAGGTTGGGCACGTAATGGTTGTCCATGACGTCGAAATGGATCATGTCCGCACCCGCGGCGACGACGGCGGCAACCTCATCGCCCAGACGGGCGAAATTCGCGGACAGGATGCTGGGGGCGATGCGGTAGCTGCGGCCCATGGTCGGCGTCATCCAGTTGGCAGTCCGGGACGGCAACCGCATCCGGCGCCATCATAAGCGCCGGCCGGAAAATCCGTCGTCAGTGCTTCGGTTCGATCGGTTGCAGTGCAGGAATGCACCCGTGCCTTGTCATTGTACCGGCGGGCCGTCGGTTTGGCACCCTCGCCGCGCCGACTTTCGCACGGAACGGCCGGGGCGTTGGCGTCGCCAACACCATCGATGGGAATGCCCCCCTCGAACTCCCCCGCATTCCGGGCGCCAATCGTGCACGTTCGGCGCATCTGGCTTGTCAGCCCTGCGGATTTCGTGTGCAATGCGGGGATGGCCGACAGCAAGCGTTACGAGATCACCGTCACCTCCAGGACACAGTTCGTGCCGGATCAATCGGACGAGGCCAATGGCCGCTTCGTGTTTGCGTACACCATCACCATCCTCAACACCGGCAGCATTCCCGCGCAGCTGATTTCGCGGCACTGGGTGATTGCGGATGCCAACGGCGAGAGGCAGGAAGTGCGGGGACTGGGCGTGGTCGGCGCACAACCGCTGCTCAAGCCCGGCGAGAAGTTCGAGTACACCAGCGGCACCGCGATCGCCACCGCCGTCGGCACGATGCGCGGCAGCTACCAGATGGTGGCCGAGGACGGCACCCAGTTCGTGGCCAACATCCCCGAGTTCACGCTGGCCGCGCCGCGCGTGCTGCACTGAGAACCTCGTTCCCGGTGAGGGAAGACATCCCCTCCTGCTCCGCAATGCCAGGCCGTTGCGAAATTCACTTTGCAGCGGGTTACGCATGACCGCGCCGCGGCGCGGCGCCGGGATCGGAATCCGGGATCCGCATGCATGAGCCCACCCGCTTCCGCGACATTCTTTCATCTGCCATGATGCGTCGCCCCGCCACCGCGCGCGCGTCGCGCCACGCCGCGCTGCTGCTCTGGCTGCTCTTGGGCGCCTGTGCGCAGCTGCAAAAGCCCGAACCCGCCGCCGTCGCGCAGTGTCCCGCACCCGCCGCCGCCCCCACCCGCCTGCAGTGCCCGGCCTGTCCGGTCTGCCCGCCACCGAAACCCGAACCGCCCCTGGTGAAGGTCCCGGTATTCGAGGCGGTCGGCTTCGACGCGCTGCCGGGCTGGTCCACGGACAACCTGGCCGCCGCATGGGGCGCCTTCCGCGCGTCCTGCCACGCGCTGCGCTTCCAGGCGCTCTGGCAGTCTGCCTGCAACGAAGCGGCGAAGCTCGCGCCCGGCACAGCGACGCCGGAACTCACCGCCGTGCGCGCCTATTTCGAGTCCCGGTTCGTTGCCTATCGCCTGTCCACGCCCCAAGGCAACACGCAGGGCCTTGCCACCGGCTACTACGAGCCGCTGCTGCGCGGCAGCCGCACGCGCCGGGCACCCTACCTGCATGCGCTGTATGCGCCGCCGGAGGACCTGCTGGTGATCGACCTCATTTCGGTGAACCCGGACCTGAGGAACATGCGCCTGCGCGGGCGGGTGGAGGGGCGCCGCGTGGTGCCCTACTGGTCGCGCGCCGAGATCGAGCGCGGCATGGCGCCGGTGGCGGGCAAGGAACTGGTGTGGGTGGACGACCACGTCGAGGCCTTTTTCCTCGAGGTGCAGGGTTCGGGTCGCATCCAGCTCGACTCTGGCGAAACCCTGCGGCTGAACTATGCCGACCAGAACGGCCACCCCTACCAGTCGATCGGGCGCTGGCTGCTCGACCGCGGCGAACTCAGGCCCGGCGAAGCCACCATGCAGGGCATCAAGGCCTGGGCGCTGGCCAATCCGACGCGCGTCGAGGAATTGCTGGCACAGAACCCGAGCTACGTGTTCTTCCGTGAACTGCAGGTCAGCGATCCATCGATTGGGCCGCCCGGCGCACAGGGCGTGCCGCTCACGCCCGAGCGCTCGATCGCCGTCGACCCGCGCTACACGCCGCTG
Source organism: Betaproteobacteria bacterium (assembly GCA_016867955.1). Classification (GTDB taxonomy): domain Bacteria; phylum Pseudomonadota; class Gammaproteobacteria; order Burkholderiales; family SG8-39; genus CAIYPG01. The sequence continues at coordinate 3,542 of VGIE01000115.1, read as the reverse complement.
GGCGCGCCGGTCTTCCTCGCCACCACTTACCCGAATTCGGAGGCGCGCCTGGAGCGGCTGGTGATCGCGCAGGACACCGGGGGCGCCATTCGCGGCCCGGTGCGTGCCGACTATTTCTGGGGCTTTGGCGCCGAGGCCGGGGCGCTGGCCGGGCGCATGCGCCAACCACTGCGCATGTGGGTGCTGCTGCCGAAGGGATTTCCGCTGCCGGCAAACTGAATGGGGTCGTGGGGCACGTCCCCTTGGTCGCGGCACGGTCGCCGCGCAGCCCGCGCCCTTCGCGCAGGATCAGGGGCCCTTGGACGCCTCATCCATGGCGCGCTGCAGCTCGTCGAAGCGCGCGCCGACGATGCGCGCGCCGCTGGCCACGTAACTCACCGGCGTTGCGCGCACGTTCAGCTTCTCGCCCAGCGCCAGCCACTTGTCGACGGGCGCCGTGCAGCCCGCGACCTTCGGCGGCTGGCGGTTGTGCACCATCAGGTCGATGTAGGCCTTGGCACGGTCCGGTGCGCACCAGATGCGCGCCGATATCTCCGGCGACTCCTCCTTGCGCAGGATCGGGTAGAGGAAGGTGTAGATGGTGACGTCGTCCATCTTCACCAGTTGCTGGTCGAGCTGCTTGCAGAATCCGCAGTACGGGTCGGAGAACATCGCCACGACGCGCCTGCCATTGCCACGCACCTGCCTGATGGCGATGTCCAGCGGCAGCTCGTCGAACTTGATCACGGCCAGCTTGTCGAGCCGTTCCTGGGTGCGATTGCGGCGGGTCCTTATGTCCACCACCTGTCCGCTGAACAGAAAGGACGCCTTCTCGTCGGCATAGATGATGCTGCGTTCGTCGCCGGCGACCACCACTTCGTACAGGCCCGCATAGGGCGTGCGCGTGACGCCCTCGACCTTGACGCCGTAGCGGCCCTCGATGGTGCGCTTGATCTGCGCTTCCTGTGCCAGGGCCTGCCCGTTTCCGGCCGTCAGGCAGAGGGTCAGTGCGGCAAGGGCGGCCGCGAAAGCCTGGAAGATCGCGCTTCGTTTCGGTTTCTGCATGGGTGTTCCTGTGTTCCGGTGTACTTTCTCAGCGCTTCAGGCCCGATGCCCGCCAACCGCGTTGCGCCGCAGCCTGCGACGGCAGCCCTCCCGCGATCGCTTGCGACACCAGCAGGTTCTTCAGCAGGGGCAGCCGGTCGACCACGTTCATGCCCAGGTTGCGCACCGCCTGCGCCCCCGGCGCGCGGCTGGCAAACAGGCGCGCCAATCCGTCGGTGGTCCAGCGCATGGCCAGTATATGCTCCGCCCGCTTGCGCTCGTAGCAGCGCAGGAGGAGGCGCGCGCCAGGATCCGCGTCGCGGCGCGCGTTGGCCGCCTCGCCGAGAACGTCTGCCAGCGCCTGCGCGTCGCCGAACCCCAGGTTCACGCCCTGCCCGGCCAGCGGATGCACGACATGCGCGGCATCGCCGATCAGGGCGACGCGCTGCGAGATCAGCGATCGCGCCTTCAGCATGGCGAGCGGAAAGGCGGCCGGCCGCGTGATCAGGCGCAGGTCACCCAGGGCATGGCCGCCCGCGGCCGCCACGCGCGCGCACAAGGCCTCGTCCGGCAGCGCCAGGAGTTCCTCGGCATGCGCCTGTGGCGCCGACCAGACCATGGAGATGCGCTCGCCCGGCAACGGCAGCCAGGCCAGCACGCCATCGTCGCGGAACCATTGCGAAGCAATCGAGCGGTGCGGATGCTCGCAGGCGAAGTTGGCCACCACGCCGCTCTGCCCGTACGGCACGGGCTCGGCGTCGATGCCTGCGGCCGTACGCACGAAGGAACGCGCGCCATCGGCGCCGACCACCAGGCGTGCCACGATCGCGCGCCCACCGCTCAGGTTCACGCGCAGGTCGTCGGCCGAAGCGTCGAGCGCCTGCGGCACCGCCGGGCACAGCAGCTCGAGCCGGGGCTGGTGCTCGAGCGCGGCCCACAGCGCGCGCGCCAGCGCCCCCGATTCGACGATCCACGCCAGGGCCGCCACGCCGCTGTCATGCGCGGAGAAATCCAGCGTTGAACGCCGGTCGCCGCGCACGCGCATGGCCTGCACCGGAGCGATGCGCTCCTCATCGAGCCGCTGCCAAATGCCGAGCCCCTCGAGGAAGGCACGCGAGGCGGGCGAGATGGCATACATGCGCACATCCCACTCCGACGGCGCGGGTGGCGGCTCCACAGGCCGCGCTTCAGCGAGCGCCATGTGCCACGGCGAGCCGCGCAGCGCCAGCGCGAGGCTGGCGCCCACCAACCCGCCGCCGACGATGAGAATGTCTGTCCTGCGTGTCATGGCAGGGATTGTATTCTTCCCATCGCAAGACCTTCGGCCCAACCCGTCCCAGGACCGGCAATAGTCCCGCCTTTCCTTGACAAGTATCGGACGCAAAACGATAATCCGCCGCCTCGCTTGGCGAATTAGCTCAGCTGGTTAGAGCGACGGAATCATAATCCGCAGGTCCCGTGTTCGAATCACGGATTCGCCACCAATCATTGCCTTGATCGCACCCCCCGGCCCGCCGTCACCGAGGCTCTGTGCGCGCACACCCAGAGTTGCCCCGCCCAAGGGCGCCGCGGCGGGCCGCGAATGCGCCCCAGCACAAGCGCGCCTGGCACTTCGACTCGTGCACCGGCGTGGTGACCAGATCGATCAGCTGCGGGTACTGCCAGTGATTCCAGGCACGCTCGCCGCCGGCCGGTGCCGTGCCGCAGAGGCGCTGCGCCAGCCCGGATGCGACAGGGGCGCTCTCGCGCAGGGATTCCTCGGGTTCTGTCACGAGCCGCTGGCCGTCCGGGTTCGGGGATGGATAAAGCACGGTCGATTCCGTCTGCACAGCGCCGCGGTTCGCGTCCGGGACTGTGCGTGCTCCAATGTGGCGGCAAAGAACAACGGGCTTCGATCGACCGCCTTTACCACGGCCTCGATCAGCGGGCGCGCAAGCGGCGCGGTTTCGGCGCCGATCCGCAGATGATTCTTCGATTCACGCGCGCCTGGACCGGCACGGATGAAGCCGTCGCCAAACCGGATGGCCGCGAGGCCGCGATTCAGCGCCGCGATCTCCGCCTGGACGAGCAGGCCGTCAACGACAATGATCATGCCGTGTTCACCCCGTTGGTCTCGGCACGCGCCAGCGCTGCACGCTTCAAGCGCCGCCCAATGTGGTGGTTTTCTTCTCCGCCAGGCGACGCAAGGACGCCCGGAATAACTGAAAGCATTCTCGGGAATTCAACCACTTGAAACTTCCGCAGCGGTGCACACGCATGGTCCTCGGTGGTCGCCGGGCGCCGCCGGCGAGTCTGGCCGCCACCAGGCGAAACCGTCGACAGCAGCGACGGATTTGACCGGCGCGCGCCCGAATGGGTCCCGGGCAAGCAAGGCAAAGTGCCTGTAATATAAGCAGATTCCTGAAACTCATCCGACAGGCCACGCCACTGGCTGGCAGCCGCCCCCGGCAGCCCTACAATCACCTAGACATGACTCCCGTTCCGACCCCCGCGTTCCGGGCCTCCCCCGCAAGCCTCGC
>VGIE01000114.1 GCA_016867955.1 Betaproteobacteria bacterium | reverse complement strand
TGTGGGGCGGAAGATCAGAAACGCCGCCCGGCATTGCGGCCGGACGGCGTTTTCAGGAATCAGCTTACTGCGTGACTCGAGCGCGGCAATGCCGCGCCGAGCCGGCCTAGGGCTTGAACAGCTTGTTCCACTTGGCGCCGTACTCCTTCTGGAAGGTCGGCGTTTAGCGGAAGATGTCCCAGGGCTGCATGGTCTTGGCGTCCAGCGATCCCGGTATGCCCAGAATCACGCTGGCCTTCTCGCCGGCGCCGTTCCACTGCGCCTGACCCCGGCGGGACATGATGTAGTCCATCCACACCAGCGCGGCATTCGGCCGCCTGGCGTGCGCCACCGCCGCCATCACGTCGGCGCTGACGAAGGCGGGATTCGGCTGGATTACCTTGATGGGCGCGCCCTGCGCGATCAGCGGATTGGCGATGGCGTGTATGCCATAGGCCGCCACCGCGAGCTCACCGGCGGCCAGGCCCTGGAACAGCGGCACCACCCCCGGGGTCAGCTTGGGCTGCAGCGCCGCCAGCTGCGGCAGGTAGTCCGCGCCCTGCGTCTTCTCCAGCCACTCGTAGCAGGCGTAGACGGTCTCCGCGACGATGTCCGAGGTGCCGATCTTGCCCTTGAACTCCGGCCGCAACAGGTCGCGCAGATTGTTGACCGGCGTCTTGACGAGGTTGGTGTTGTAGGCGATGACGAAGGGCATGACCGCGATGATGGGCACCGCGCCATAGAGCAGGTGCTCCTTCGGGTAATCGGCCAGTGCCGGCCCCACCGGTTTGAGGAAGTAGTTCTCCTTGGCCATGTCGCGGTACCAGATGGCATTGGAATACTGCGACACGTCGGCGCCGTCGATGTTGGACTTCTTCTCGTTCTCGATCACGGCCATGTGTTGCGCCGGCATGACCTGGCGCTTGGCCTCGACGCGGATCTCCGGATACATGGCCATGAAATCCTTGACCACGCGCCCGACCACCGGTGGCACCGCCTGGTGATAGATGACCAAACTGCCTTCCTTCTTTGCCGCAGCGACGATCTTCTGCCAGTTGGCATCGCCCTGCGCCAGCGCCTCCGGCGCCCAGGCGGACACCGCCGCCACACAGGCGACCACTGCAGCGGCCTGCCCGAGCTTGCGGCGCATATTTGCAACCTTCATGTTTCCTCCTGATGGGACCACTCTGTCCCCGCAGGGTCCTGACGGCCAGATTGCCGCCGCCCGGTACCGGGCGGCGGCAGAAGACCGGGATCCCGTTGCAAACCGAAACTGCAACGGCCTTGCAAAGGGGCGAATGAGGGGATGATTCCCCTCATCCTGAGACGAGTGCTACGGCTTGAACAGCTTGTTCCACTTCACCAGATACTTCTTCTGCTCATCCGGGGTCCAGCGGAACGGGTCCCAGGGCTGCATCGCCTTGGGGTCCAGCGAGCCCGGGATGCCCGGAATCGGGCTGGCGGTCTCGCCCTTGCCGTTCCAGGCTTCCTGACCGCGGCGCGACATCATGAAGTCGAGGAACAGCATGGCGGCGTTGGGGCGCTTGGCATGTGCCAGCGCTGCCACCACGTCCTGGCTTGCGAACGCCGGGTTTGGCAAGATGGTCTTGATCGGCGCGCCGCCTGCGAGGAGCGGATTGGCAATGCCGTAGATGGTGAAGATGGTGGCATGCAGTTCACCCGACGCGGTCCCCTGCGTAGCCGGCACCACACCGACCGTCAGGCGCGGACTCTGCGCCGCAAGCTTGGCGAGGAAATCTTCACCCTGGGTTTTCTCGATCCACTCGTACCAGGCAAACACGGTTTCAGCCACCATGTCGGAGGAGGCGATCCTGCCTTTCAAGTCCGGGCGCAGGTAATCCCTGTAGCCCGTAATCGGCGTCTTGACCAGATTGGTGTTGTAGGCCATCAGGAAGGGCATGATCGCGATCACCGGCACCGCGCCATACAGGAGATACTCTTTCGGGTAGTACGCCATTGCCGGCCCAACCGGCTTCATGAAGTAGTTCTCCGCCATCTTATCCCTGTACCAGATGGCGTTGGCATACTGCGTGATGTCGGCGCCGTCGATGTTCATCCGCTTTTCGTTTTCGATCACCGACATGTGCTGCGCAGGCTGCACCTGGCGCTTGGCTTCAACCCGGATCTCGGGATACTGGGCCATGAACTCCTTGACCACCCGCTCCACCACCGGCGGCACCGCCTGGTAATAGATCACCAGGCTGCCTTCCTTCTTGCCCGCTGCGACGATTTTCTGCCAGTTCGCGTCACCTTGTGCCAACGACGCCGGCGCCCACGCGCCCATCATTGCGGCAAGGCTGGCGACGCCCAGCTTTGCCCACACACTTGATCTGCTCTTCATCACTGCCTCCTTGTTTTACAACCGATCATCTCTGAGGGGTGCTGCCGCGCTTGCGCTCACCTGCGAACCCGGTGAGCGGCGCATTATCCAGCAATTTTGCGATTTTGGGCTTGAAGATGGCGGCATCGCAGCATATCGTGTTTGCCTGTGCACTGCACCCTTCATGGGGCTCGCTTCGCCTCGCGCACCCGACTGGTTTGCCGCCAGGCGCCCCGAAACCCGGCGCCGTTGATGAGTCTCCCCTCAACTCAACACAGGCGTGACACGCGGTCCCAGGGCAGTTCGCCATCGCCACCCCGTGACCGCGGATCCTTGCGCGGGCAGGCTCGGAACGCTTCCATCTGACGATACAGGTAGTCGTAGGGCTGTCCCTGCAGGAATGGAACCAAGGTCACGGGGCGCTAAGCACGGCGGCAGGCCATGCAGGCGCCGGACTTGCCCTGCCCCGCCGCTGCGTCTCCCGCCATGTTCGGAGAGCCCGGACTGGCGGGTGGCATGGCGAGCCGGCGCTCCCATTCGGCGCCGGCCGAGCCGGGCTCAGCCGCGCCAGCCGCGGATCCCGCCACGGATCCCATACCGCCAGCGACCACGACCACCAGGCCTGCGCGTGTCTTCGCTGCAACGCTTCTCAGTGATGCACACGATCTGTGCATTCTGGCGGCCATGTCGCCAGCACAATCGTGCTACACGCGTGCCCGCACAAGGCGACCAGTCGCGAGACCGTCCGCAGCGTTGTCCATCCGATGCTGATTCGCCGATCAGATCGGGAACTGCTTCAGCTTCTCGAACTGCGGCTCGCGCTTTTCCAGCCAGGCGGCAAGGCCCTCGGTCGCCTCGCGCCCGCCGAAGCCCATCATCTCGTAGGCCATGCTCGCCTCGAAGATCGGCCAGGCCTGCTTCAGCCAAAGGTGCAGGCTGCGCTTGGTCCAGCGGATCGCCGACGGCCCCCGTTGGCGAGCTTGGTGGCGATCTCCAGCGCGCGCGCCTGCAACTGGTCGTCCTCGACGCACAGTGACACCAGGCCGATGCGCTCGGCCTCCTCGCCCGTGATCGCATCGCAGGTGAGCAGGTAGTACTTGGCCTTGGCCATGCCGCAGAGCAGCGGCCAGATCAGCGTGGCATGGTCGCCCGCCGCGACGCCCAGGCGCGTGTGGCCGTCGACGATCTTCGCCCTCTTCGCGGCAATGCTGACGTCCGACAGCATCGCCGCAGCGAGGCCTGCGCCCACCGTCGCGCCGTTGATGGCGGCAACGAAGGGTTTGGTGAATTCGACGAGGTTGTTGACGAGCGCGCGGCCGTCCTTCCAGACGGCCATGCGGAAGTCCGGGTCGGAGACCACCTTCTCCTCCATGGCGAAATCGCCGCCGGCGGAAAAGGCGCGGCCCTCGCCGGTAAGAATCACCGCCCGCGTCTCCTCGTCTTCCTCGATGCGCGGCCAGATCGCCGTGAGGTCCTGGTGCATCTGGAAGTCCATGCTGTTGACCTTGCCGCGCGACATGGTGATGCGCAGCACGCCGGGCGCCGGCCTGTCGAGCTTCAATCCTGCATAGTCTGGGTATCGCATTGCACCTGCTCCTCTCGGGTGGGAAGAATCCTGCCGCGCACCGGTCGCGGCGATGGCGTGATGTTACTGCGTCACGCCGGCATTCGCAGATCGCGGGCCGCGGAAGATCGCCGGGTTCATCGTTCGTTACCGGGGAGAGCAGATGCCGGCTCGCGCTATTCGTATCGAAGTATCCGGATCGGGATATCCGTCGCCCGCCGCATCGCCGAGCTGGCGTTTTCCCCTAAAATGAAAATCGAGGGCGGTGCAGTCCATGTGCCGAGACGTCCCCTCAGCAACCTGAATCGTCCGGCTTCCCGGCGATCCGGCCTGGAGTCCACCAATGCTAGGAGGCGAATAGACGATGCAACTGCAGGGCCGCGACATTCCATGGCTAAGCCTGGGCGAACTCATCGAGGACAAGGCGGCGCGGCTCGGCGAGCGCGTGTTCACCACCATCGACGGCCACCACCTCAGCTACCGCAGGCTGGAGGAGGACTCCCGCCGCGTCGCGCTCAACCTGCGTGCCGCCGGGCTCGCCAAAGGCGACCGCATCGCCACGCTGATGTTCAATTGCGTCGAGCAGGTCCTCACCTGGTTCGGCGCCGCGCGGATGGGTGCGGTATGGACGCCGCTGAACGCCGGCCTCACCGGCGCAGACCTTGAACATACTCTGCGCGACTCCGGGGCCCGGGTGCTGGTGTTCGACGCCGAGAACCAGGCCAAGGTTGATGAGCTTGACCCGGCGCTGCGCGGCGGCCTGTCCCTGTACTGCATCGACGATCCGCAGTCGGCCTATCCGCGCTTCGACCAGCTGCTCGCGCAAGGCGAAGCGGGCGTGGTTCTCGAGCCGGTGGCCCCCGGCGACCCCACGCTGATCCTGTATACCGGCGGCACGACCGGATTGCCCAAGGGCGTGGTGACACCGGCGCTGTCGCTGATCCTGGCCGGCATCCGTTACGGCGAGACCTATGCCGTGCGCGCGGGCGAACGGCATTACTCGACGCTGCCGCTGTTCCATGCGGCCGCCATCCAGTTCGCCATCATGGGACCGCTGGCAAACGACATGAGCAGCGTGATCGATCGACGTTTCAGCGCCAGCGACTTCTGGCAGCGCGTCAGGGATTGCGGCGCCAACGTCATCGACCCCATTGGCGCCATGACGACGATGCTGTGCCTCCAGCCCGAGCATGCAGACGACCGCCGGCATAAGGTCCGCGTGGCCATCGGCATCGTCAACCAGATTCCCGCCGAGGTCCCCGAGCGCTTCAAGCAGCGCTTTGGCGTGCCGATGGTGGAAATCTACGGCCTCACCGAGGGCGGCGGCGCAATGCTCACCAGCAACCGGCCCGAGGGCTACTGCCCCGGTTCCAACGGCAGGCCGCACGGCTGGGTCGAGATCAGGATCGCCGACGAGCATGGCCTGCCGGTTTCACCGGGGGTAGTTGGCCAGATCCTGCTGCGGCCCTTGTTCCCCCACATGTTCATGATCGGTTACCACAACGCCCCGGAAAAGACGGCGGAGGCACTGCGCGACCTGTGGCTGCACACCGGGGACCTGGGCCGAGTCGACGCGCAGGGCAACCTGTTCTTCATCGGGCGCAAGGCGCACTGGATCCGCCGGCGCGGGGAGAACATCTCGGCCTACGAGATCGAGGCGATACTCGGCCAGCATCCCGCAGTCGGCGAGGTGGTGGTGGTGGGCGTGCCCTCGGAAATCGGAGAGGACGACATCAAGGCATTCGTCATCCCCGCGGCCGGGACCAGCGCGGACCCGCTGGCGCTGGTGGACTGGTGCGGCGGAAAGCTCGCGCCGTTCAAGGTGCCGCGGTATTTCGAATTCGTCGAGGATTTCCCGCGATCGATCACCAAGCGCGAGATCGAACGCTCGGTACTCAAGAAGATGCCGAACCGGAACGCCTGGGACCGCGAGAAGGTGCTGGGTCGGTTGAGCGGGCAGTCTTCCCGCTAGCTGCGCCAAGGGCGCGTCGCCGCCCTGCGGATCGCGCCGGGAGCCCATGTCGTGACGCCAAGCTATCGTGTGTGTGCGCGCAGCAGTTTCAGCTCGTCGCGCGCCGCGCGCTCGAGCCCTTCTCGGTACTGCGGATCCGCCAGCGCAATCAGCCTGTGCGCGCGCTCCTCCATGCTGATGCCGCGCATGTCGAGGATGCCGTGCTCGGTTGCCACGTAGTGCAGGTCGTTGCGCGGGATCGACACGATCGACCCGGGCGGCAGCGTCGGCACGATGCGCGAGGCCGTGCCGCCCCGGGACGTCGACTGCAGCGCCATCACAGCGCAGCCCTCCGGTGCCAGCGACGCGCCGTAGTGGAAGTTCCACTGGCCGCCGGTACCGCTGTAGTGCTGCGGCCCGATCGATTCCGATGCGCACTGGCCGAACAGGTCGATCATGATGGTGGTGTTGATCGACACGGGCCGATGGTTGCGGGCGATCACCGCAGGATCGTTGACATGCGAGGTTGGATGCACCTCGACCGCCGGATTGTCATGGATGAAGCGGTACAGGCGCTCGGATCCGAAGATCATCGCCGCGACCGTCTTGCCGCGATTGGCGGTCTTGCGCGCATTGGTCAGGACGCCGGCCTCGTGCAGGTCCACCGCCCAGTCCGACAGGGCCTCGGAATGGATGCCGATGTCGCGACGCCCGGCATCCACCAGCAACTTCACCACTGCGTCCGGCACCTGCCCCGCGCCCACCTGCAGCGTCGCCCCGTCCTGCACGATGCCGGCCACATGGCGGGCAATGGCCTGTTCCTGCACGCCCGCGACCGCCGCCGACTGCTGTATGCCCACCAGCGCGTAGTCGGCCTCGAGGATGCCCGCGACGCGATCGAGGTGAATGAAGTTGTCGCCATGCACGCGGGGCTGGCGCGGATTCACTTCCAGCACGATGGTCTTTGCGCGACCGAGGAAGTCACGGATCCAGCCACCGAAGGCCCCCAGGCTGAAAAATCCCTTGTCATCCATCGGCGAGACGGCCGCAACCAGGAGGTCGATGTCGTAGGGAAAATGCCTGGCCGCGAGATTAGGCTGGATCGGACGGAACGAGGCGCGCCCCGCGCGGATGGCCTCCCGCACCGGCTTGTCGAAGGTGAAGTCCGAAACATGGTATAGGCTGCCCTGCAGTCCGGCGGCGCACGGATCCGGCGCCAGCGTCATTGCCTCGCGCCGCAT
>VGIE01000113.1 GCA_016867955.1 Betaproteobacteria bacterium | reverse complement strand
TGTCATTCGCCATCCACTGGATCAAGGCGGAGATGCACGAATTCATCCTGCGTAACTGGCGTCTCGTGAAGATCGCCACCACCAAGGCGCAGCGCAAGCTGTTTTTCAACCTGCGCAGCATGAAGACCGGGCTCGAGACGCTGAGCCCCACGGAAGTCCGCAAGATGGCCAAGACCCTGGGCGTCAAGCCTGAGGAAGTGGTCGAAATGGAAACGCGGCTCGGCGGTCAAGATATTGCGCTCGAACCCAAGGACGATGAGGACGGGTACGCGCCGATCGCTTACCTCGCGGACCCGGGCTCCGGACCGGCGCAGATCTTCGAGACCGAGGAGAACGAGCGGCTTAAATCCGATGGACTGGAAAGCGCGCTGGCTTCGCTCGACCCGCGCAGTCGCCGCATCATCGAGGCGCGCTGGTTGCGGGAAAAGGATTCGGCCACACTTCACGACCTCGCCGCAGAATTCAAGGTTTCGGCTGAACGCATACGGCAAATTGAAGCCAAGGCGCTCGCGCGGATGAAGGGCTTGCTCGCCCCCACCTGAGCCGATTACGCGCGGCCCCAAAGAAGAAACGCCGCTTGAACGCGGCGTTCTTGCATCCGGCCCTTCAATTGCCGGGTTGCAGACGCGGCCTCGCAGCCCGCGGGGACAACGATGCCCGAACCGAACATTCCCGGCAGGCGCACGCCCGTTGGAGCCGCGCTCAACTCTGCGCCTTCAGGAGCGTCTTTAGGTCGGCTAGAAGCGCCTTCCCGCCCCCATGCTTGACCAGCAGCCGGATCCGCCCCTGCGCATCGAATACGTAGCTCGCCGATGTGTGGTCGATCGTGTAGTTGTCGGGGCGCGAACCGGGAACCTTCTGGTAGAACACCTTGAACTCGCGTGCGACTTTTTCCGTTGCCGCCCGATCCCCGTGCAGCCCGAGAAAGCTCGGGTGGAAAGCCGGCACATACTGGGCCAGCAATGCCTGCGTGTCCCGCTCCGGGTCAACCGTGATGAAGAGCACCTGTACCCGCCTGGCGTCATCGCCGAGTTCGGCCAGCACCAGTTTCAGTTCGGCAAGCGTTGACGGGCATGCGTCCGGGCAGCGTGTGAATCCGAAAAAAACCACCACGACCTTGCCGCGAAAATCCGCCAGGGTCCGCGATTTGCCTGTGTGGTCCGTCAGCGAGAACTCGCGGCCGACGTTAGCACCGGTGATGTCCGAGTTCTGGAACGCCGGTTTGCCGGATCCGCATCCACTGAGCAGGAAAAGGAGCGCGACGAATGCAGCCAGGCGCTTCATGGCTAGAAAGCCAAGTAATGGTCGACCAACAGGCTCGCGAACAGCAACGCAAGATAGGCGATTGAAAAGTGGAAGGTACGCCGCGACAATGCGTCGCTGTACCGAACATACAGCCGCACCGCGTAGACGAGGAACACGGTTCCCAGCGCCAGCGCGGATAGCAGGTAAATGACGCCACTCATGCCGTACGCGTACGGCAGCAGCGAGCAGGCAAACAGGACGATGGTGTAAAGCAGGACCTGGAGTCGCGTATAGAGGCTGCCGTGCGTAACCGGAAGCATGGGCAGTCCGGCCTTTGCATATTCGTCACTGCGGTAGAGCGCAAGCGTCCAGAAGTGAGGGGGTGTCCAGACAAATATGATCAACACCAGCAGCATCGCCTCGGGGGCGACTTCGCCCGTCACCGCCGTCCAGCCCAGCAGCGGCGGCATGGCGCCGGACAATCCGCCGATCACGATGTTCTGAGGCGTCAATGGCTTCAGAATCACCGTGTAAATGATGGCATAACCGACGAACGTCGCCAGCGTCAGCCACATCGTCAGCGCATTGACGAAACTGTAGAGGATCCACAAACCCGCCCCGCCCACCACGCCGCTGAAGACGAGGGTCTGCGCCGAGGACAGATCGCCGCGCGCCAGAGGCCGGTCGCGCGTCCGCGTCATTAACGCGTCAATTTTCTGTTCAACCACGCAGTTAACCGCCGCCGCAGCCCCGGCTACCAGCCAGATGCCCAAAGTACCCGCTACCAGAATCTTCAGCGGCACCGCCCCGGGAGTTGCCAGAAACATGCCGATGACGGCGCAAAACACGATAAGCAACACCACGCGCGGCTTGGTGAGCGCGTATAGCTGGCGCAACTGGAGAAAGTGCGCGGTGGAAGTGAGCATCATAGCGGGGTCAGATCAGACGAAACGAGTACCGGCGTCGTCATTTTGATGCGGCGACTCGGCCATTCCTGATAGGCCCTAGTTTATCACGCACATGCGCGCATCGAGGGCCCACGCACGCGATTTCTGGCCCCGCGCGACAGCGATCTCGGCGAGGTCCACCAGGCGATTTTCTTTAGCTAGACCTATAGTGGAACGGCGCCGGGATCTGATTGGCCCTGGGAGCGTTCAGCGGCCTGGTGCTTGGCATCTTCGTATTGCTGATGCCACCGGGAACCGTGAAGCTGCAACTCGTAACCATTCCGTTCACCACTGTCGATGTCGCGCTGGTTGGCGCATGGATCGCGAGCCTCGCCGGAGCCCCGGTGCTGAATTCACGGCTCAAGCTTTATCAGGACGATATCGCCAGCGGGAATATCCTGTTGATGGTGGACGTTCCGACTGGGCGGGCGGAGTGGTTGCACGGGCCGGTCCTGGAAAGGCATCCAGAAGCAAAGGCGCAAGACAATGATTCGCCCACGCTCGCCTTCCCGCAGCGCCGGGCCAGTTTCGCGCTCCGAAATTTCACCTTCCAGGATTCTTGACGTGTTATGCGCTGGTCTTCAAGAGTGAAATTATTTCGTACCGGGAAAACACAGGGCCGCTTGACAAGCCCACTCAAGAGACCCTGGCGGGACAGTCGCGCTCCGATTGCCGCTGCCGGTCTGATGTCATTCCGTGCATCTCGGAAGCGGCCTATCAGATCCATTGCCCGCCAACATCACGCGGATCAACGCCCTGCACATGCCGATGATGTACATCATCCGGCAGGCCAACGGGAGCACTGACGGTCTCGCTCGCCGGATGGGCCGCAATTCGGCTCGGACAGGCTCCTCGGCTATGCCTTCCAGTGGTATCCTTTTGAGGCTCTTATCCTGGTTCCTTATGTCGTCCTCAACTACCGAAACCCCGATACCGCGCCGTCGCGTCAGGATTGAGCTGGTAATGATCGCCGTACTGTTTATGCTGCCGCTGATCGCGTCCTATCTCGCTTTTTTTGTTTGGCGTCCGCAAGCACGCATAAGCTACGGTGATCTGCTTGAGGTGCGCCCGCTTGCAGCGTCGACGCTTCCAACCATCGACGGCGGTGCATTCCAGCTCACGGACTTGCGCGGCAAGTGGGTCATGGTCAGCATTGATTCGGGTGCCTGCGCAACACCGTGTGCAGCGAAGCTCTCCATGATGCAACAGCAAAGTCTCATGCAGGGCCGCGGCATGGATCGCCTGGAGCGCGTATTCCTCGTCGAGGACGACGCGCCCGTGTCGTCGGAACTGCTGCGCCAGTTCCGTGGCACCAAGGTGCTGCGCGCGGGCGGCAGCCGTCTTCTGAGTGCCTTTCCCGCTAAGAAGTCGCGCCGCGACCATATCTATCTCGTTGACCCGCAAGGCAATCTGATGATGCGTTTTCCCAGGGCGCCCGATGCAAACCGCATGAACTCCGACCTGAGCCGCCTGTTCAAGGAACAAGGGGCGGTATAGCGCGAATCGAGTCTTGGTCGGCCATGCTAAAGTGTGCTTTGCCGCGCCCCACAACGCCCGATTTGCACTGACTTCGATGCGATTTTCGTACAATGCAGCAAGTTGTCTACGCAATACGATCGCGTCTGCCACGCAAAGCAGTGACCGCCGGACGGGGCTCGAGTTCGCGTCGCGTGATTCAGCGAAGTGCGGATTCCGCCCCCTTCCGCTAACGGCACACAACGCCCGCCGGTCTGAACCTACACACAGGGGTTCTCCCGGCGCGACGCTTGAGCGGTGCCGCATGTTCCTCCCCGCGCTTGTCGTCGCCGGACTGACGCTGTATCCCGGGACTGCCGGCGCCGCAGATCAGGTCGACGTCCGAACACCGGGATTGCGCCTCACCGCCGAAAGCTACGACCTGCACGTGCTGATGTTGTATGGCATCTTGCTGGTTCTCGGTGCCGTATTCGCGGTCATGTGCTACTCCCTTTACGCGCATCGCAAGTCGGCGGGGCAATTTCACCGGTCCGCCGCATTCGAGATCATCTGGGCCGTTATCCCCTTCATCATCGTCCTCGGCGCGGCATGGCCCGCCGCCGGGGCACTGATCAAGCTGGGCGACGCCTCCGATGCCGACATCACCATCCGGGCCACGGGCTTGCAATGGAAGTGGGGCTACGATTACGTGGATGGGCTCGGACAGGGAATAGCCTTCTTCTCAAACCTGTATGCGCCGCGCCGCCTGTTGGGGGATTCCCCCTCGGGGCCAAGTCTGAGCAACCGCATCGAAGTCGACAATCCTGTCGTTGTGCCGGTTAATCGGAAGATTCGCGTCGTCATGTCGGCAAACGATGGTATCCACTCATGGCATATACCGGCATTGGGCGTCAAACAGGAGGCAGTCCCCGGTCTTGTACGCGAGACCTGGTTTCGTGCCAAGAAGATCGGCACTTACCGCGGCCTGTGCAGCATCGAAGCCTGCGGAGCGGGGCGAGCGTGCGTACTGATTGTCGTCAATGTGGTGAGCGAAGACGATTACAGATACTGGGTCGAAAGCCGCACACGCAAGACGGCGGCCGGATTCGTCGGCGGCAACGGGGCCCGGGCGCTGTTGGGCCCACCAGGAACGGGCGCGGCCGTTACCAGCCAGCCCACCAGCGCATCAATGTAGGCGGCGTCACGACTCCTGCAGGCATGCAAGAAGGCGTTGCCAGGCACTTCGCAGGGCGACCTGGCAAGAAAAACCAAGGCGGCCGAAGCCGCCCTGATGAATCCGCTTGCGAGCCGACCCTGCGCAGGTTTGGTCAGGCCTTCTTCACCCACGCCGAACACCAACCCTTGCCGGCCACCTGCTTGCCTGGAAAGATCGTACACGGGCCCCAGGCGTCGGTTGCCTTTGCCTGATACAGCTGGCAGTTGGCGCAATTCTGGCCGGCGGCATATTGCTTGAACTTGGCCTTGTCGACCTTGGTCGCGTCATGCTTGTAGCCCAGGCCCTGCGCCGTCGCATCCTTCTCATCGACTCTTGGCAGCGCACCTTTCGTGTCCTGCGCCTTTGGTTGCGCGAGGGAAGTGCCGGCGCGCGTCGATAATGCCAATGCGCCCACGGCCAGCGACCCGACTTTCAGAAAACCACGCCTCACCTTGCTGATCTTTTCCTGCGTCATCTTTCTTTCCTTCCGGTAATTTGCTTCATCGGATTGCGGCGCCTGCCAAGTGTGAAACGCTCGGCGCGCGCCGAACGGCCTAGCGTTGTTTCGCGACCTCCGGGGTCGCCGAGAAAAAGGTGCCTCGGGTATTGAACGTATAGCCTCCCTCGAGCGCCATGAGTCCAACCAGCACCAGCAACGCTCCCGTGGGAACCAGGATTGCGTACACCAGCGCCAGCCGTTCCCACGCCATATGCATGAAGATGGCAACGATAAGTCCCGCCTTGAGCACCATGAACAGGATGATCAACGACCATCTCAAATGCCCGTGAAGCTGGTAATAGTCGACAGCATACGAAAGCGCGCTGAGGACAAACAGCAGCCCCCAGATCCACAAGTAGACGCTGATCGGATGTTGCTGGCCTTCGACTTTCGCCATGTCTGCTCCTACCAGAGATAAAAGAACGCAAAGATGAACACCCACACCAGGTCGACGAAGTGCCAGTACAGGCCCATGATTTCGACCATCTCGTAGTTTCCCTTTCGGCCAGTCAGGAATCCTGGCCGTTCATTGTCCAGGTCTCCCCGCCAAACCTTTGCCGCCACGATGAGCAGGAAAACCACACCAACCGACACATGGAATCCGTGGAAGCCCGTGATCATGAAGAAGCTTGAGCCGAACTGCGCGGCACCCATCGGATTGCCCCAGGGACGCACACCATCAGCGATCAGTTTGCTCCACTCGAAGGCCTGCATCCCGACGAAGGTGGCGCCGAACGCGGCGGTCACTAGGATGAGAATGGCAGTCATCTTCTTGTTTTTTTCGTAGCCGAACTTGACCGCCATGGCCATTGTCCCGCTGCTGCTGATCAGGATGAACGTCATGATGGCGATCAGGAGAAGGGGAACATGGCGGCCCGCGATCGTCAAGGCGAACACCTCGCTGGCGTTGGGCCAGGGCACTGTGGACCCCATCCGCACGGTCATGTAACTGACCAGGAAAATAGTGAAGATGAAGGTGTCGCTGAGCAGGAATATCCACATCATTGCCTTGCCCCAAGGCACCTTCTTGAAGGCGCGCTGGTCCGAAGACCAGTCGGTGACGATACTCTTCAAGCCTTCGGACGGCGGGGGCGATCCCGCGTCTATTACAGCATCCTGTGCCATGTGGATTTATCCCGTTATGTAAACAAAAGAACACCGAACAAAACCAGCCAGACCACCAGCAGGAAGTGCCAGTAGATCGTGCACAACTCGACGCTCATCTGCACGTCCCCTACCGAAGCGCCTCGAAGTACCTTGAACGTAGTCCTAGACCAGACCCACAGACCACCCAGCAAGTGCAGACCGTGCATTGCCGTGAGCAGGTAGAAGAACGAGTTGGCGGGATTCGTCGTCAGATAGTGACCGGCGGCATTCAGTTGCTGCCACGCCAGCAGTTGTCCGGCCAGAAAGGCAGCCGTGCAAATGCCGCCGGCGATCAGGCCGTTTCTTACGCCGTCGATCTGCGCCGCTTTCGCGGCATTGCTGGCACGTTGGAAGAACACACTGCCGACGACGAGCAACGCCGTGTTGCCCCACAGCACCATGGGTTGCGCCAGGGGCTGCCAGTCCGCGCCCTGCCTTCGCATCAGGTAGGCACTGATAAAAAGGGCGAAAAGCGACGTCGCGACCGCCAGAAAGACGCCGAGGCCGACCTTTATGGTCGGCAAAGACAGGCTCTCCACGCCCGGGGCGTCGGTCAACTGCCGCTCATCGACCCAGGGCTTGACGTTAAATGAATGCCGCAGCAGCCACCAGACGGCGACGGCCATGATGACCGCCA
>VGIE01000112.1 GCA_016867955.1 Betaproteobacteria bacterium | reverse complement strand
CGCCGACTTGCCGACGAATCCGTAGATTCCCGTCAA
Organism: Betaproteobacteria bacterium; assembly: GCA_016867955.1. Taxonomy (GTDB): domain Bacteria; phylum Pseudomonadota; class Gammaproteobacteria; order Burkholderiales; family SG8-39; genus CAIYPG01. Next base: position 7,147 of record VGIE01000112.1, on the reverse strand, counting down.
GGAGATCGGCACGCCAATAATGAATTCTTCTGCCATCGCAGAAGTCGATCCTGTCGCTAGCGCCAGCGCGCAGAACAAGGCACGGATTCTCATTGCATTTCCCCCGAAGAATGACGTTCTTAAAAAACCGCAGGCAAGTGTCGCAGGAAAGCGTGATGGTGTAAATAACAATCTTGGGGGCCGAAAAAGCAAATGACCTATGCCGTCGTTCGGATTAGAATTCGAGCCAGAACCGATGCGAACTTCGCATCCCGGTGTTGATTAGAATGGCATTCTTGATTTAGAATTTTCGTAATGACTGTGGATGCCGATCCGGCCAGCATGTCGTTCCGGCATTTCCGAATACTTAACAATAGGACGGAGGACAGAAAATGAGCGAATCCGGAATCACGCCCATCAAGAACGTGTCCCAGCAGGAACTGGGGGGCATGACACCGAAGCAGTTCGTGGACCTGTTGCGCGACAACTGCAGCAAGCCCGGCCGCGGCATGGCGAACCACCCGTTTGTCACGGGCCTCGAGGCTGGCACTGTCACGCTTCCGCAGCTGCGCCTGTTTACCGAGCAGTTCTACCTGCACATCCGCAACATGCTGCCATGGATCGGCGAGATCTATGTCAAGTGCCCGCACGAGGACGTCCGCACGGTGCTGGTCAAGCAACTGGCCGAGGAATGCCTTGGCACGATCACCAACACCAAGGCGCATCCGGAACTCCTGCTCGAATTCGGCGGAGCCATCGGCATGGACATCGAGGCCACCCGGAAGAAGGAGCAGCTGCCCCAGAGCCGCAAGGTGACCGAGTACTTCGAGTTCATGTCCGGCTGCCGCCCGTGGTTCGTTCCGCTCTCCGCCATTGGGATTGGCCTGGAGTCTTTCGTGCCCGACACCTTCACTCGCGTCGTCGCTGCGCTCAAGAAGAACTACGGGATCAAGGACGATAAGCTGGTCTTCTACACCATGCATATTCTCGCCGATCAGGATCACGGCGATGAGGGCATCGAGATGGTCTCGAAGTACGCCGTAACGCCGGAGGCCCGCAAGCAGGTCTACGATTGCACGGTCGTCACGTCCGAGCTGTATTTCGACCTGTGGAACCTTTACACGACGGTCGGAAAGGCCTGACCGCGCGCAGCCTGCATCAGGCGCCGAGGAGCCCGCTGTGCCACCGGTGCAGCGGGTTTTTTCATTTCCGGAGGAGGGAGCAACGTGGGTAGCGACAGCAGCAATCAGATTGAAGTGCATTCCGGCGGCCGTGGCCGCATTATGTGCATGGGTTCGGCGTATGACGTGGCGGCGGAAAACCGCAGTCGCGACATCGCAGTGAACGCGTCCTATTGCGGCGTGCTGCCGGCCCGGTTCGTTTGCCAGCACTCGCCGCGCGGCGCAATTGGCGTCGATTGCGGCATCGGCCCCGGCGGTGCTTCGATCGCCGGCCTCTGGTACATGGAGGCGCTCAACATTCCGGGCGCGGTCGCCGACGTGATGACGGTACGGCTGGGTGATGGTGTCGACCTGTACGAGAAGGGCGTGATCAGCATGGCCAACCGCCCCGCGAGGGACTGCGGCGTGCGGCCCGGCATGCGCGTGAAGGAGGCGGCGCAACTGATGCTGGAGAATGATCCGGCAGCGCCGTCGGCATCCGAAGTCACCAACCGGACCGTGATGGAGAACGGGCCGAAAGGGCGCCTGATCGTCTGCACCGACTCCATCGCCTTTGGCCTGCCGGAGGACAGCAGCAACGTGCTGCTCACGGCGGGGCACACCGGCATCAGCTCGCTGGTGTACCTGCGCCGCTGCAAGCCGTTCGGCTTCATCTGCTCGGACGGCGGCAAGGGGCGCGAAGATTCGGGTGTCGCCGGCATGGTGCAGGTGGCCTCGGAAGGACTCTACGGCGCAACTGTCGACGCGCGTCGCGCCAAGATGGGCGATGGCCTCAGTACCTGGCACGACGGGATCATCAGCGCGGCCAACTCGTTGGCTGCTTCGATCGGCGTGAAGGTCGGGATGACGGCGAAGGAGGCGGCGCGGATCCTGGTCAACCGCGACGCCTAGAGTGCCGGTCGCTGCGAGGGGATCATCCCCTCGCGCTTCCCTACATCAGGGCGCCTGACGGCGATGTCGTCGGGCGCTCGCAGGACATCGGCCACCGGGCGTCAGCCGTTCAGGCGACGCTCGATGGCCTCCCCGATTGCGCGCAGGTCCTGCGCGATTCGTTCGGCGTTGTCGGCGTCGTACTGTCCGCTGAACATTGTCGCCGAACACGCGAAGACCGGGAGGCGCACGCGGTCGAAGATCGGAACCGACAGCGACACCGTGCCGCGCACGATATAGCCCTCGTCCACGGACCAGCCGCGTCGCCGCGTGTCCTCGACATTTCCCATGAAGGTCTCGAAGCTAAGGACGCGGCCGAAGTTGAGCAGTTCGAACTGCCGCCTGAGTTCCTGCACATCCAGTTCCGAAAATGCAGCCATGACCTGGCCCTGCGCTCCCAGTAGCAGCGGCAGGATCTGGCCGACGCTGAGCGATATGCGAACCGGCGCATCGCTGACGGCAATCTGCACGATCATGGACCGGTTGTCCTTGATCCGCCGCAGCAGCGACACCGTGACGCCATGCTTCTGTGCGACGCGTTCCATCATGGGACGCACGGTGGTGACATCAATCTCGCGCGAAAACAGGCCCCTGGCAAGATCGACGACTCCCATGCCGATGGTGTAGCCCTTGGTCTTTTCGTCGAACTCCACGAGGTTGTCGCGTACCAGTGTCTTGAGGATGTTGAAGCAGGTACTCGTGTTCAGGTTGAGGACGCGCGACAGGGGTGTCACGCCAATCGGTGCCCCTATCGCGCTCAAGTGGAACAGGATCTTCAGCGCGCTCGCAACCGCATTGACGGTACTGGGCGGCGATTCGCCGTTGCGCCGTCTCGCGCGCGATGGGGCGGCAGGCTCCGCGGGCGCCTCGCGCGGCGGCGCGGCAGTTAAAGGCGAGGGCTCAGTCGTCTTGAGTGACATGTTCAGGCTTCGGTACCTGGCATTGGCGGCGGACTCGACTCATCGCACAAGCGCCTCGCAATTGCACGCGCCCGGCGACCCAAATATTGCCTTGAAAACGGCATTTTAATATTAGAATACGCGCGCACGTGAGGGCTGGTGGCAAGTTTTCCCATGTTTCTGGCAGACATTGGGCAAGGTGGCTCTTCCATGCCACAACGAATCCGGAACTTTCGCGGAGCGTAATCCAACATGCTGGCACAACAACTGCTGAATGGGCTCGTGGTAGGGGGCGTCTACGCGCTCTTTGCACTCGGGTTCACGCTAGTGTTCGGCATCCACCACCTGATGAACCTCGCCCATGGCGCCGTCTTCATGACTGGTGCATTCGTGGCGCTGTACTCCGTGCTGGCCGGGCTGCCGCTGTGGGTAAGCTTCGTGCTTGCCGTCGTTGGTTGCGGGTTGCTCTCGATCCTGATCGAAATCACCGCATTTAGCCGGCTGCGCAAGTCTGGCGAGGCCGAGTTCGGAGCCATCATCTCCACCCTGGGCGCGGACCTCTTCATCATGAGCTTTGCGCAGAAGATCTCGGGAAGCGACATCCTACGCTTCCCGTTCGAGACCTTCCCGGTTCAGATATTCCAGTTCATGGGGCTGCGTGTCACGCTGCTGCAGCTGTTCATGGCCGGTAGCGCCGTGGTGCTCATGCTGGTGCTGACGTGTTACCTGTTCCGCACCACGCTCGGCACCCGCATCCGTTCGGTCTCCGCCAACGAGCGTGCGGCCGTTCTCTCCGGCGTGAACCCGCATGTCGTCTACTACCAGACCTTCTTCCTGTCCGGGGCACTTGCCGGCGCCTCCGGCGTGCTGATCGGGCTGGCATTCAACTCGATCCAGTTCACCATGGGCGAACCCTTCCTCCTGCGCGGGTTCGTCGTCATCGTGCTGGGCGGCATGGGCAGCATACCCGGCGCCATGGTCGGCGGCCTGTTGCTGGGCATGCTGCAAACGCTGACCGCTGCCTACCTGCCCTCCGGCCTGACGGATGCAATCATCTTCTCGCTGCTGTTCGTGATCCTGCTGGTGCGGCCGTATGGTCTGTTCGGCAAGGAAACGGCCGGCGCCATGAGGGCACAGCGATGAGCGATTTTTTTGTCACCTATCACCACCTGTTCAATGTCTTTCTCATCGGTTCCGGCTACGGGCTCAGCCAGTGGATCGTCATGCGTGCAGGCGTCTTCTCGGTCGCCACGGCCGGGCTGGCGTCCCTCGGCGCCTACACCGCTGCCATCCTGACGACCAAATTGGGCTGGCCCTATCCCCTGTCGCTGCTCGCAGGGACCCTCATGGGGACGCTGGGCGGCTTCCTGCTGGCCGTGCCGCTGGCGCGCCTGCGCGGCGTGTTCCAGGCCATCGCCACGCTGGCCTTTGTCCAGGTCGTTGTCGCCATCGGGCTCTACGCCGACAGCCTCACGGGGGGTGCGGTAGGCCTGAACGCCATTCCGACCCTGGTCGGCACCAAAGAGACACTCCTCGCCCTGGTCGTGGTCGTCTACCTGATGAGCGCCGTCAACGCGACGCGCCTCGGCCGCGCGTTCGAGGCCATCCGGCAGGACGAGGCCGTCGCCAGTTCGCTCGGCGTATCGGTAACCTTCCATCAGGCTCTGGCGTTCGCCCTGAGCGGCGCCATCGCCGGCCTGTTCGGCGGACTGGAGGCGTTCCAGACCTACACGCTGTTCCCCAACACCTTCGGATTCCCGCTGATCATCGCCGCCCTCTCCTATGTCGTGCTGGGTGGTCGCCGCTCGGTCACCGGCCCCATCATCGGCACGGCGATCCTGCTCATCCTCCCCGAGATCTCGCGACCGCTCGCCGATTACCGCAATGCGCTGTATGGCTTGATACTGATGCTGGTCATCGCCTACATGCCGCGCGGCATCTACGACACGGCCGTACTCTACCTGCGCCGCCGCAGGCTCGCGGCCTCCAGCAGCCAGGAGGCGCGCCAATGAGCGCCCTCGTCATCGAGAACCTGTCCAAGCACTTCGGCGGAGTTGCCGCGGTATCCGGAGTCAGCATGGAAGCGCCGCCCGGGCGGGTTACCGGTCTCATTGGACCGAACGGCGCAGGCAAGACCACGCTCATCAACCTCATCACCGGGGTGCTGACCGTCTCGGATGGCAGAATCCACTTCGGCGGGCAGGACATCACTCAGGTATCGGCGCACCTGGTCGCCCGCTCGGGCGTTGCCCGCACCTTCCAGAACATCCGCCTGCTCGCCGAGGCCAGCGTCATCGACAACGTGATGATCGGCTTTTACCGGAACGAAAAGACCAGCACGCTGGCCAGCCTGCTGGGACTGCCCTCGGCGCGCCGCGAAACCGCAGCGTTGCGCAGCCGGGCCAACGCACTGCTCGAGCGCTTTGGCATGTCGCAGTATGCGAATCACGAGGCCGGCGGACTCGCCTATGGCCACCAGCGGCGCGTGGAAATGATGCGCGCGCTCGCCTCGGAGCCCAGGCTGATCCTGCTCGACGAACCCGTCGCCGGCATGAACGATGTCGAAGCCGGCGAACTGGGCGAAATCTTCCGCGGGCTCGCCAGGAGCGGCATGAGCGTGCTCCTCATCGAGCACAACATCCGCTTCGTCACCAACATCTGCGAATACATTTACGTGCTGGACAGCGGCCGCATGATCGCCTCGGGCACGCCCGAGCAGATCGTCAACGACCCCGCCGTGATTACCGCCTATCTGGGCAGCTGAGCCAACCGCCATGACCCACATGCTTACAGCCACTGACCTCTCTGCCGCGTACAGCGGCATCCATGCGCTGCGGGGCGTATCGCTCGCGGTATCGGAGGGCGAATTTGTCGCGCTCATCGGCCCGAATGGTGCCGGAAAATCCACGCTCCTGAACTGCCTGAGCGGCGTGGTTCGCCCCACCGGCGGCTCGATCCGCTTCAACGGCGAGGAACTGGTGGGCACCGCGCCATGGCATGTGTCGCGCAAGGGGCTGCTGCAGGTTCCCGAGGGACGGCAGATCCTGGCCAATCTCACCGTGCGCGAGAACCTTGAGCTGGGTGCAACGGCGCTGTCCGGGCGGCATTCCGCGTACACCCTCGAGCGCATCAACAACCTCTTTCCCATCCTCGCCGAGCGCCGCGAGCAGCGCGCCGGGTCGCTGTCGGGCGGCCAGCAGCAGATGCTCGCCATTGGTCGCGCACTGATGGGCGGCCCGCGCCTGCTGCTGCTCGATGAGCCCAGTCTCGGGCTCGCCCCCGTCATCGTGGTGCAGGTCCTGGCGGCACTGCGGTCGCTCAACGCCGAAGGCCTCACCATCCTGCTGGTGGAGCAGAACGCGCGCCAGGCCCTGGACTCGACCGACCGCGCCTACGTCATCGAACAGGGCCGCGTCGTTCACGAAGGCGTCAGCTCCGAACTCGCTAAGGACCCGGCCGTCATCGCCCACTACCTGGGCCAGGGCAAGACCGCCAAGCACTGAGGGTACGCCTCGGCGGCCGGAACACCGCTGCGGCGGGAGTCCGAGCTCGCGCGCGCGGTTTCGTCGTCTTCTTCTATGGTCAAATGACACCATGCTTGATCAAGGCTTCATCCGCAGCATCAATCACATTCTGCGGCAGCAGGAATGGCCCCTCGCACTTCTGCAGGCCTATGCCGGATGCACGTTGACGGTCCGCTTGTCGCCGATGCCTGAACTGCACCTGCGCATTTGCGGGGACGGATTGCTGGAGCCGCACAGAAGGGCCGACGGCCCGGAAGACGACCGGCTCGACGCGGCCGCGGACCTGACCGTCACACTCAGGCCCGCGGCAGTGCTGCGCCTCCTGCAACAGGACGAATCCGCGCTGCGGGATGTCGAACTCACCGGGCGCGCCGATCTCGCGCAGCTTGCGCAGCAGCTGTTCCGTGAACTGCGTTGGGATGCCGAGGAAGACCTGTCACGCGTATTCGGGGACGTCATCGCGCATCGCGTGGTGAGCACGGGCCGCGACATCAGGGCCTGGCAGAAGGAGGCTGCGCAGCGACTGGCACAGAATCTCGCCGAGTACTGGGCCGAGGAGCAGCCGCTGCTGGTGCCCCGGGAAAGCGCCTCGCGGTTTGCCGACGGCGTGACCGAGGCCTGCCGTGGGGTGGAC
>VGIE01000111.1 GCA_016867955.1 Betaproteobacteria bacterium | reverse complement strand
CGCTGACGGCAGCTATGGGCAGAACGACCCCCGCCCCGAGGCCGTGCGCAGGCAGGCCAACGCGGACCGCCTGTGGGAACTGGTCTCGACGCAGGCCCACGCCGGACACGCGCCGGATATCCTCATCGGCCAGACTTGGGCAACGCTGATCGACCCCGCCGTCTTCAGCCACATCCGGTCCGAGTTCGGCACGCTGGTCGTCAACATCGGCATGGATGACCGCCATCAGTTCACGGGGCACCGGCTGGGCGATTCCTGGAGCGGGACCCTCGGCCTGATCGGCCACATCGATCTCGCGCTGACGGCGGCACCGGAATGCGCCGACTGGTACCGCAAGGAAGGCTGTCCCGCCATCTACTTTCCCGAGGCCAGCGATCCGGACATCTTCCACCCGATGCCGGAACTGCCGAAGATCCACGACGTGAGTTTTGTCGGCGGTTGCTACGGCATCCGCCGTGACATCGTTCTGGCGCTGCGCGACGCCGGCATCCGGGCCACCGCATTCGGCAGCGGCTGGGACAGCGGACGCATCGCCACCGCGGAGGTGCCCTTGCTGTTCGCACAATCGAAGATCGTGCTCGGGGTCGGCACCATCGGCCACTGCCGGGATTTCTACGCCCTGAAGATGCGGGACTTCGATGGCCCCATGTCGGGCAGCCTCTACCTCACGCACGACAATCCGGACCTGGCCACGCTGTTCGAGCGCGACCGCGAGATCATCACCTACGCATCGCCCGACGAATGCGTGCAGAAGGTCCGGCGCTACCTGCGCGAGGACACGCTGCGGGAGTCCGTGGCGGCAGCGGGGCGCGCCCGCGCCCTGCGCGACCACACTTGGGACCAGCGCTTCTCCGGGCTGTTCAGGCAGATGGGTTGGCCGGAAAAGTCATCCGGCTGATGCTCGGTTCGCCGGACGCATCACCCCGTCGAGGTTCAGCTACCCGGACACATCACCCAGCTGAAGCACAGGCGATCGGCCGCGCTCGCTGGCTGCGAACCGTCGTGTCAGCGCGGCGCCACGCAAGAGCAACCGATCCGCAAGCGCGCGGAACCAACGTCGCCTTGCTTCGGACACATCATAGAGCAGCCGCGCGCTGGCGATACAGACCAGCATCAGCAGCAGCCCGGACTCGGGCGCGCTGAGGGAACGGTGAAAAGATGCCGGCAGCATGGCGTACCAGAAGAACATGATGGGCATGTGAAATGCGTAGACGGAATAGCTGAAGTCCGCCAGCCAGGCATTGGCGCGGGGCAGCAGCGCTCCTCCCCTGAAATCGCAGAGCAGCATGCCGCCAAACAGCAGCGCGATAATGGCGTCGGTGCAGAATTCCGGCCACTGCAGGAGATTCCGATAGGCCAGATAGTGATTGGCCAGCCCGATTGCCACCGCCAGCGGTACTGCGTACAGGGCGCCGAGGCGGACTCCCTGCACGTGGTGGAGACGGAAAGCCCAATAGCCGGTCATCCAGATCCCAAAGTAGGCCGTCATGTGCGCCCACCCAGCAAGGCAATTGCCAGCAGCACCAAAACGAAGACCGCCCTGCGCCGGAACAGCCCGCGCCTGAAATGGATCAGGCCGAAGGCGATGTAATAGCAGAACTCGTAGCCGATGGACCAAAGAGCGGGATTGCTTCCCAACTGCACACGGTGTCCGAGCGCACCCTGAACCGACAGAATATTGACCAGCAGGCGCACGCCGCCGGCGTCCTGCGGGTAGTGGGCCGGGTTCGCGTAGCTGGCGCTGTAGGCAGCACCGATCCCGTCCAGCACCAGCGTCAGTAGGATGGCGACCAGCAGTACCGAATAGATCCGCGACCAGCGGTCCAGGCAGTACGCCCGGAACCCGTAGTCACCGCCCGCTTCTTCCCGGCGATGCACCGTGTAGCCGATCAGGTAGCCGCTGAGTACGAAAAAGAACATCACCGCAATGTGGCTGTGCGACGACACGTAGGTGAAAAGGGCGCTGGGTCGATCGACCGCATCGCCGAGCAGCATTACCGATGTCATCTCCGCATGCCCCACCAGGACCACGCCGGCGCTGGCCCAGCGAACCAGGTTGAGGAACTCTGATCGGCGCGGCGAAATAGGCAGCATTGCTGGGGATCCAGGGATCGGTGGGCAGGACGGGCGGCTACAATAGCGCGCAGCAGAGTCTAGCCCAAAGGCGGCGCATAAACGTGTGTGGAATCTACGGCCTGGCCGGTACGAAGCCCCTGGATGTCAGCGAGGTCATGCGCCGGCGCGACCTGCTTTCGCACCGCGGTCCCGACGACGCGGGCAGCTGGACTTCCGGCGACGGCCGTGTTGCGCTTGCCCACAGGCGATTGTCCATCATCGACGTGTCACCAGCGGGCCATCAGCCCATGCTTGGCAACGGCGGCCGGCATGTGATCATATTCAACGGCGAGATATATAACTACCGGGCACTTCGCTCTGAACTTGAGAAGATTGGCTGTGTGTTCAGCAGCCACAGCGACACCGAAGTCATACTCGCCGCCTACCGCCAGTGGGGCATGCAGTGCATCGAGCGTATGAACGGCATGTTCGCGTTCGCGCTGTACGATGCCGGTGGCGCTGAATCGGGACCGGCCCTGTTCCTCGCGCGCGATCGCGCCGGCGAAAAGCCCCTGTACTTCAGGCTTGCGGAGGGTTGCTTCGAGTTCGCCTCTGAGCTGAAGGCGATCGGCACCTCGCCGCGCATCAGCGCGCAGGCCGTCAACCACTATCTGGCGCTGGGTTACCTTCCTGGCGACCTGTGCCTGCTCGACGGTGTCCGCAAGCTGCCACCGGCGCACGCCGCACGACTCGACCTGACGCGATTCACGCTCAATACCTGGCGCTACTGGCGGCTGCCCGCATACAGCCCCGACACCGGCGCCGGCGTCGACGCGCTCGCCGATCAGGCGCAGGCCCTGTTGCAGGATTCCGTAGCGCTGCGGCTGCAGAGCGACGTGCCGCTGGGCGTCCTCTTGAGCGGCGGACTGGACTCAAGCCTGGTGGTGGCCGCGGCAACGCAGGCGTCGCGTTCACCCGTCAAGACATTCACCATCGCCATCCCCGGCTCGCCGCTCGACGAGTCGGCACATGCCGCCACCGTCGCCCGGCATTTCTCCACCGACCATCACCGCCTGGAACTGGACCAGTCATCGCTCGCAGTCATCGACGACTTTGCCCCGCTCGTCGACGAGCCGCTTGCGGATTCTTCGCTGCTGCCGGCTTACGTCGTCTCGCGCCTGACGCGCCGCCACGTTACGGTTGCGCTGGGAGGTGACGGTGGCGATGAGTTGTTCGGCGGCTACCGCGACTACGCGCATGCTCTCGCCGACCAGGCGCGCCTGGGCTGGGTCCCGGGCCATCTGTTTCGCGCCGCCGCCGCGCTGGCGACGCAACTGCCGGCCGGCGTGCGCGGCCGCAACCGCATCGCATCGCTCAAGGGCGGGCCGTTCCAGCAGATTGTCTGGGGTTCCCCCTACTTCGACGTAACGCTGCGCCGGCGCATCCTGTGTGATGAATACGCCGCGCAACTGGGCGTGGCCATCGATGCTCCGGAAGAAGGCCTGCTGGCGCTGTTCTCCGTCGGGGCGGGCCCGATGGACCGCATGACGCGAACCCATTTCGGCAGCATCCTGCCGGATGATTTCCTGACCAAGGTCGATCGCGCCAGCATGGCGCATGGGCTGGAGATGCGCAGCCCGTTCCTTGATCACCGTTTGATAGAATTCTGCTTCGCCAAGGTGCCGGAGCAGTGGAAAGTCAGCGGCGGCGAGACCCGCCGCCTGCAGAAGCACCTGGCCAGGAGAATGCTCCCCGCCGCGCTGGACCTGAATCGCAAGCAGGGGTTTTCCATACCTGTCGATGAATGGCTGCGCGCCGAAGTGCCGGGCCGGCTTGCCGAACGCTTCGACCAGCTGCCGGATTTCATCGATCGCGATGAAGTGCAGGCGCTGATCGGCGGCCTGCATGCGGGGCGCACTAACGGCGCTCGGCTGTATGCGCTGCTGATGCTGGCGATTGCCTGCCGCAACCTGAAGGGGCGTCGGTGACTGCACGCATATCGGTCTGCATTCCCGCCTACAACCGCGCCGCCCTGCTGCCGGCACTGCTGGAATCCATCCTGTCGCAGGATTACGCCGACTTCGAGATCCTCATCTGCGAGGACGACTCGCCCGAACGGCAGGGCATCGCCACGGTCGCTGCGCGCTATTCCGCGGTGCACCCGGGTCGCGTGCGCTACTTCGAGAACAAGCAGAACCTCGGGTATGACCGAAACCTGCGCCGCCTCATCGAGCTGGCGAAGGGGGACTACTGCATGTTCATGGGCAACGACGATCTGCTGGCGCCGGGCGCGCTGCAATGCGTGGCATCGGCCATCGCCCGCCATCCTGAGGTCGGCGTGGTGGTGCGCAGCTACGCATCCTTCGACGAGGACCCGGCGCGCATCAATCAGGAGTTCCGCTATTTCGAATCGGAGCGCTTCTTTCCGGCCGGCTCCGAGAGCATCGTCACGGTGTTCCGCCGCTGCGTTGTGATTTCCGGTGTCACCCTCCACCGCGGCCTCGCCCGGAGCCTCGCCACTGATGGCGTCGACGGGACGCTGCTCTACCAGATCTACCTGGTGGCGCGCATCGTCGGACGCATGAACGCAGTGTTCGTGCCGCAGATCATTGCGCTCTACCGCAACGGCGGCATTCCCGACTTCGGCCACGCCCCCAGCGAGCGCGGCAAGTTCGTGCCCCGGACACGCACCATCGAATCCTCGCTGCACTTCATGCGCGGCATGCTGCAGGTCGCGCAGTATGTGGAAGTCGCCGACAAGCTGCCTATCCACGACGCGATCCTGCAGGACATCTCCCGCTACTCCTATCCGGTCTTGTCCGTCCAGGCGGACAAGCCCCTTCGCGAGTTCCTCGGCTACGCGCGAGAGCTGAGACGCATGGGCTTTGCGCGCAGCGGCATGTTCAACCTGTACCTTGCGGCGCTGCTGCTGCTCGGGCCGCGCGGTACCGAATGCGTGATCCAGTTCGTCAAGCGCCGCCTGGGCTATACGCCCACGCTGGGCAAGCTCTACAAGGGACGCGCGGCTTGAGGATTCTGGTCGCAGGCGACGGCCACTCCGAACTGCACGAGCAGCCGGTGCTGGAGACGTTCCGGGCGCTGGGCCACGACGCCCGCGGATTCCTCTGGCATGGGTACTTCAGACCGCCGGCGGGCGCGCTGGCGCGCCGGCTGCTGTGGCCCTTCTACCGGGCGCAGGACAAATTCGTGCGCGGTCCGATGGTCAGTCGCCTCAACCGGGATCTGGTCCGGCTCGCGGCGGAATTCCGGCCCGAACTGCTGTTCGTCTATCGCGGCACCCATGTCACGGCGACCGCGCTGCGCAGCATTCGCAGCCTCGTCCCGGGGATCTCGATAGCCGGCTACAACAATGATGATCCCTTCGGCCCCGGCCAGCCCGGCTACCGCTGGCGGCACTTTCTCGACTGCCTGCCGGAGTACGACATCGCCCTCGCCTACCGGCACCACAACCTCGATGATTTCACCCGCCACGGGGCGAGGCGTGTGCGACTGCTGCGCTCATGGTTCATCCCCGAGCGTAATCACCCGGTCAGACTGGCGCCGCAGGATTCCGAACAGTTCGCCAGCGACGTGGTCTTCGCCGGGCATTATGAGAACGACGGTCGTGTTGAATTGCTCGAGGCCGTGGCGCGGCAAGGCTGGCGGCTGCGGCTGTTCGGGCCGGCGAACTACTGGAATCCCGTGCTGGCCCGTTCGGTGGTGCTCAGGCACCTTCGGCCGGTCAGGCAGGTGTGGGGCGAGGAATACAATAAGGCACTGTGCGGCGCCAAAGTGGCATTGTGCTTTTTCTCCCGGCTCAATCGCGATACCTACACGCGGCGCTGTTTCGAGATCCCCGCGACCGGAACCCTGATGCTGAGCGAATACTCCGATGACCTGGCCTCGCTCTTCGCCGAAGGCCTCGAAGCCGACTACTTCCGCTCGAAAGAGGAAATGCTGGCCAAGCTCGCGCACTACATCGGAGACGATGCAAGGCGGCATGCGATCGCCGCCGCCGGCATGGCGCGGGTCAGCGCCGATGGTCATGACATCAGGTCACGGCTCCGCGAGCTGCTCGACTGGATGACAACCGCCGGCCTTCTGGGCGGCGACGGCCATGCTTGAGCCCCTGTCGGCCGGCATGCGCTGGGCGCGCAAGCTCGGTTGGGAACGCCTGGCCTGGTCGCTGCGGCGCCTGCACTGCCCGGTGGACCGCAAGGCGCTCGTTCTCGAGGTCGGCTCCGGCGGCAACCCCTATCCGCGCGCCAACGTGCTGCTCGACGCGCACGAAGCCACGCGCGAGCGGCACTGGGTCCCGCTCGCCGCGGACCGCCCCCTGGTGCTGGGGCGCGTCGAATCTCTGCCCTTTCGCGATCGCAGCTTCGATTTCGTGATTGCCTCGCATGTCCTCGAGCATTCGGCGGATCCGGCGCGATTCCTCGGCGAATTGCAGCGCGTCGCCAGGGCCGGCTACATCGAGGTCCCCGACGCATTCATGGAGCGCGTCAACCCGTATCACGACCATCGCCTCGAGGTCACCAGCCGCGAAGGAAGCCTGGTGATCCGCAAGAAGCCAGGCTGGCGCGCCGACCCGGAGCTCGTGCAACTCTATGAACACCGCGCCAAGCCGCTGGTCGCGGGCAGACTGATTCCGGCGCATCCCTTCGAGTTCCACGTGCGCTTCTACTGGGAGTCGCGCATCGGCTTCGCCGTGCTCAACCCGGAAGTCCGGGCAGACTGGCCCGCCCCGCATTCGGCGGACATCGGGCACAACACCCCAATGCGTACCGGCTGGCGCGGGAAGGCAATGCAGGTGCTGCGAGCAACCATGTCGCAGACTCGGCGCAACAAAAGCATCAACCTGACGCAGCTGCTGCAATGCCCTTCCTGTGGCAGCACGGAGATTTCAAGTCACGCGTCCAGCGTGGACTGCGGCGCCTGCCACGCCACCTACCCGATCAGGCACGGCGTTCCCGCGATGTTCCCCGTGACGCAGGCCTGATGTCGGCCTGCCGCCCTGCGCCTTCGAGCGCCTGCATGACATCGATGGCGGCATGGATGCGCCGGTCGCCGGATCGCTGCGCGTCCCCGGGACGAGGCGCTGAGCCGGGCGCGGGCCAAGCTTGAAAATCCTGTTCGTCAACGCGTCTCTCGAAGCCGCTCGCGGCGGCGGTACTGCGGA
>VGIE01000110.1 GCA_016867955.1 Betaproteobacteria bacterium | reverse complement strand
GCAGCGACATTCCGGGATCGATTCCGATCGCAAACGTGACGGCATGGGATACCTCCGCGTATCCTCCGGAATTTGTCACGAAGTACCGGGCCTATTGGGGCGGGATATTCAAGTAGGGATTGGCCCGCCTGTCGGGCGGGTTTTCAGTGCTATGTCCTTGGGGGCTGGTTCAGGATTCACCGAAACAGCTTCTGACGCAGGGGGAGTGCATGAAGGGGGCTCAGTTGCGTAGCTGCGCCATCTTATCGAAACATGTCCTTGATAGTCTTTTGGAGTTGATGCTATGAGTGCAAATGCGATGAGTGCTCCCACTCCGGCGCTGGCGTGGTGGGGAAGCGGCGGTTTAGTGCGCAGGGTCGTGGCGCCGCAGATCGGCTGGATGGTCATCGTGCTCGTGGTCGGTTTCATGGTGGTATGGCCAATCCTGCAACTGCAGTGGCGCGCGTTTACCGACGGCGGGTCGGCCTTCACCCGCATGGGCGATCTGCCGCGCATCGGCGACACCGTGCGAACGACGGTAATCCTGGCGCTCTTATCCAGTGCCTTCGCCGTCATTCTCGGTACCACGCTGGCGTGGTGTGCCTCGCTGCTGCCGCGGCCGGTGCGGAAAATCGGGGAACTTGCCCCGATCCTGCCGCTGATCGTCCCTGCGGTCGCCGCGGTGACCGGCTGGATCTTCCTGCTGTCGCCCAAGGTCGGCTACCTCAACATGACGCTGAGGCTGACGCCATTCTTCTCACATCTGGAGGAGGGGCCTTTCGACATCTACACGGTCAAGTGGATTGTGCTCATTACTGGTCTGCTGCTGAGTTCCTTCGTATACGTTTTCGTGCATACCGGGCTGAAGAACATGGGCCAGGAACTGGAGGCGGCTGCCGCGGCCTGCGGCGCGGCCCCGTTCCGGCGCCTGTTCACCATCACGCTGCCGTTGTTACGCCCATCCATCGTCTTTGCCGCCGGTGTCGTGACCCTGTTGGGGATGGGGCAGTTCACCGCGCCGCTGCTGCTGGGGCGAACCTCGCGCATTGACGTGCTGACCACGGAAATGTTTCACCTCACGCTGCGCTACCCTATCGACTACGGCCTGGGTGCAGCGCTGGGATTCCCGATTCTGGTGGCGGGACTGCTGGTGGTGTTGGCCCAGAAGATTGCCCTTGGCGAGCAGCGCCGTTTCGTGGTCGTGTCGGCGCGTTCCAAGTACGACATCCGCCAGTCGAGCTATTGGGCGGCGGTCGTAGTCGGCATCTACTTTGTCATTACCACCGTCCTGCCCTTGATGGCGCTGACCTATGTGTCGCTGTCGCCGTTCTGGTCCGGGACGCTGCAGCTGGAAACGCTGACCCTGCGGCACTGGAAGTCCGTGCTGGACAACCCGGTACTGGTGAACGCGGTGTGGACCAGCATCAAGACCTCGGTCATCGCCATTGCCGTGCTGATTCCGGTGGGATTCGCCATGGCGTATGCGCTGCTACAGTCCACCCGGATCTGGCGGCCGATCCGGCTGGCCATTGATTTCCTTGCGACGCTGCCGATAGCCGTGCCAGCCTCATTGCTTGGTTTTGGCCTGCTCTTTGCCTATACTCGGCCGCCGATCCAGATCTATGGCACGGCCGCCGTGCTCGTGGTGACCTATATCACGCTGATGATCGGGCACTCGACGCGCCTGCAGTTCACCACGCTGGTGGCGACGGGGCAGGAGTTCCTCGAGGCGTCGAAGGCCTGCGGTGCCGGAGCGCTTCGCTCGTTGGTACAGGTACTGCTGCCCCTGTGCCGCACGGGAATCGGTGCAACGGCGGCGCTGACCTTCGTGCTGCTGTTCCACGAGTTCAGTGCCTCGCTGATGGTGCGTTCGGCGCGCACACAGGTCATCGGCAGTGTCATGTACGACGTGTGGACGGGAGGCGTGTATTCGGAGGTTGCGGTGCTGGCGCTGATCATGGTGGTTGTGACCGTGATCGGCGTGATGATCGCCATCTGGATCGGCGGTACGGATTCTCTGAAGAAAATGTAGCAGAGCGTGGCGGAACGGGTCGTTCCGCATCGGCTTCGGGAAGCGAAGGGGAGAGCTCCTCCGCGTGAAATTCGATTC
The DNA here is from genome assembly GCA_016867955.1 of Betaproteobacteria bacterium. Classification (GTDB taxonomy): domain Bacteria; phylum Pseudomonadota; class Gammaproteobacteria; order Burkholderiales; family SG8-39; genus CAIYPG01. The sequence continues at coordinate 5,194 of VGIE01000110.1, read as the reverse complement.
TAGGAAGGGACCGACAAGTGCAAGAACTCAAGGTAGAAGGGCTGCTCAAGCAGTATCCGGGGCGCGATCACGTCGTGGCGGTGAATCGTGTCGACATCGAGGTAGAGGCTGGTGAAATGCTGGTGCTGCTTGGACCCAGCGGCTGCGGCAAGACCACGCTGCTGCGCTGTGTCGCCGGGCTCGAGGACGCCCAGGAGGGCAAGATCACGCTGGAGGGCAAGAGCGTATTTGACGCCTCCATCCGGTTCAACCAGCCCACCCACCTGCGCGACATCGGCATGGTGTTCCAGAACTACTCGCTGTGGCCCCACATGACGGTGCAGCGCAACGTCGAGTATCCACTGAGGGCACGCGGTGCTTCCGCGGCCGAGCGCGACAAGCGCGCAGCGCGGGTGCTGGAAGTGGTGCAATGCTCCCACCTGAAGGACCGGTTGCCATCCATGCTGAGCGGCGGGCAGCAGCAGCGCATCGCCTTGGCGCGTGCGCTGGCGCCCCAGCCCAAGATCATGCTGCTGGACGAGCCTCTGTCTAACCTCGATGCCCTGTTGCGGGTGGAGTTGCGCGCCCACCTGCGGGCCATCCACCGCGAAGTCGGCTTTACCGGCATCTACGTGACGCACGACCAGATCGAGGCGTTCAATCTCGGCACGCGGGTAGCGGTCATGAAGGCGGGCAAAATCGAGCAACTCGGCAGCGCGCGCGAGGTTTACGATCGCCCGGCCACGGAGTACGTGGCCAAATTTCTGGGTATTCGCAATTCCTTCGCCCTCAAGAGCGAGAGCGGCTGGATGACCGATGCCGGCCGCCTCGAGGGCGATCTGGGTATCCTCAATGCGCACAAGGGCCCACTGCAGATGTATGTGCGTCCGGATTCCGTCAAGTTGTCCCCGGGCGGCCAAGCGGCCCCGGCCAGCGGTTCGTTCTCGCTCGGTAACGTGCGGGTGGTGGACGCGCTGTATTCGGGTGGCGAGATCGACTATGTGCTGGCGGCTGGAGACGTCACCGTGTATGTCAGCACGCATTCCGCCAACGCAGCGTTCAATCCCGGCGATGCGGTGCGTGTTTCCTTCGCCCACCGCGATGCGCTGATCTATTCGGATGACAAGCTGATCAACGGCTGACGGCCGGACGCGGACGATCCCGCCGCCGCGGGGTCGTCCGCGGCGACAACGACGTCGATTCACGCGGCTGCGCCGCTGGCTCGGCGATCTTCCCATAATACGGAATGCATCCCCGGTTGGTGGCCATGGGGCCGACTGACCGCCTGCCATTGAGCGCCGGAACGGGGTGCGATGCCGTAAAATTGCGCCTTCAATAGTTCTCCAGCGACGGTGATCCCCATGAAGCAAGCGGCCTCAGAGGTGTCCAACCTGGAGCGCGCGCCCGCCAAGCTGTCGGCGCCTGCGCCCAGCGGCACGAAAAGCGCGGTCTACCAGTCCACCCACAAGATCCGCTTCGTGACCGCCGCCAGCCTCTTCGACGGGCATGACGCCGCCATCAATATCATGCGCCGCATCCTGCAGGCCTCCGGCGCCGAGGTCATCCACCTCGGCCACAACCGCTCCGTCAACGAGGTCGTGACGGCCGCGCTGCACGAAGATGTGCAGGGTATCGCCATCTCGTCCTACCAGGGCGGCCATAACGAGTACTTCGCCTACATGATCGACCTGCTGCGCCAGCGCGGCGGCGAGCACATCCGCGTGTTCGGCGGTGGCGGCGGGGTCATCGTGCCCGCCGAAATCGAGGCGCTGCACAAGTACGGCGTGGCGCGCATCTACTCGCCGGAGGACGGCCAGAAGATGGGGCTGCAGGGCATGATCAACGACATGCTCGAGCAGTGCGACTTTGATCCCTCGGACTACGCCCCGAAAACGCTCGATGCCATGAATTCTGGTGACCGGCGGGCGCTGGCACAGCTGATCACCGCCTGCGAGCTGGGCACCATTGACCCGAAGGTGCGCCAGCAGATCCACGATATTGCCACCGTCAACAAGGCACCGGCGCTGGGCATCACCGGCACCGGCGGTGCGGGCAAGAGCTCGCTCACCGACGAACTGGTGCAGCGCTTCCGCTTTGACCAGGACGACCGCCTCAGGATCGCCGTGCTGGCGGTCGACCCGTCGCGCAAGAAGACCGGCGGCGCGCTGCTGGGCGATCGCATCCGCATGAACGCCATTCACGGGAAGAACATCTTCGTACGCTCGTTTGCCACGCGCTCGGCCGGGGCCGAGCTGTCGCGCGCGCTGCCCGATGCGATTGCCGCCTGCCGCGCGGCCGGCTTCGACCTTGTCATTGTCGAAACCTCGGGCATCGGCCAGGGCGACTCGCGCATCGTGCCGCACGTCGACCTGTCGCTGTACGTCATGACGCCGGAATTCGGCGCGGCCAGCCAGCTCGAGAAGATCGACATGCTCGACTTCGCCGACTTCGTGGCCATCAACAAGTTCGACCGCCGCGGCGCCGAAGACGCGCTGCGCGACGTCAGGAAGCAGATGCAGCGGAACCGCGCGGCGTTCTCCACCGCCACACAGGACATGCCGGTGTTCGGCACCATCGCCGCGCGCTTCAACGACGACGGCGTCACCGGCCTCTACAAGTCGCTTGCCGTGAAGCTTGCCGAAAAGGGCCTAAAGCTTGCCGCGGGCCGCCTGCCCGCCACGTCTGCGGTCAGCTCATCCAACGTCCACGCGGTGGTGCCTGCGAAGCGCTCCCGCTATCTCGCCGAGATCGCCGAAGGCGTGCGCGGCTACCACCAGCGCACACGCGAGCAGGCGCGCATCGCGCGCGAGCGCCAGAGCCTGCTCACGGTGAAGGGCCTGCTCGAGGCATCGGGCAAGGAGGCGGATGCGCTGGATGCGCTGGTCCAGGAGAAGACCCGGGCGCTCGACGCCCGCGCCATGCAGTTCCTAGACCACTGGCCCGAACTGGCGAAGTCCTACTCCGGCGACGAGCTCGTCATCAAGGTGCGCGACCAGGAGATGCGCACCACGCTGACCACCATTTCGCTATCCGGCACGTACATCCCCAAGGTGGCACTGCCGCGCTTCGAAGATCATGGCGAGCTGCTGCGCTGGCAGATGCTGGAAAACCTCCCCGGCTACTTTCCCTTCACCGGCGGCGTGTTCCCGTTCAAGCGCGAGGGCGAGGACCCGACGCGCATGTTCGCCGGCGAAGGCGACCCGTTTCGAACCAACCGCCGCTTCCACCTGCTGTCGAAGGACATGCCGGCCAAGCGCCTGTCGACGGCCTTCGACTCGGTCACCCTGTACGGCTTCAACCCCGACGAGCGGCCGGACATCTACGGCAAGGTCGGCAACAGCGGCGTGTCGATCGCGACTTTGGACGACATGAAGGCACTGTACGACGGCTTCGACCTGTGCAGCCCTACGACCAGCGTGTCGATGACCATCAACGGCCCGGCGCCGACCATCCTGGCGATGTTCTTCAACACCGCCATCGACCAGCAGATCGGCGCCTTCGAGAAGGCCAAGGGACGCAAGGCCAGCGCCGAAGAGGCCGCGCAGGTCCGCGCCAACACGCTGCAGAACACCCGTGGCACGGTGCAGGCCGACATCCTCAAGGAAGACCAGGGCCAGAACACCTGCATCTTCTCCACCGAGTTTTCGCTCAAGGTCATGGGCGACATCCAGGAATACTTCGTCACCCACAAGGTGCGCAATTTCTATTCGGTCTCGATTTCCGGCTATCACATCGCCGAGGCCGGCGCGAACCCGATCAGCCAGCTCGCCTTTACGCTGGCCAACGGCTTCACCTTTGTCGAGGCCTACCTCGCGCGCGGCATGAGGATCGACGACTTCGCGCCCAATCTGTCGTTTTTCTTCAGCTACGGCATGGACCCGGAGTACGCGGTGCTCGGACGCGTGGCGCGACGCATCTGGGCGGTGGCCATGCGCGACCGCTACGGCGCCAACGAGCGCAGCCAGAAGCTTAAGTTCCACTCGCAGACCAGCGGCCGTTCGCTGCATGCGCAGGAGATCGCCTTCAACGACATCCGCACCACGCTGCAGGCCCTCCTGTCCACCTACGACAACACCAACTCGCTGCACACTAACGCCTACGACGAGGCCATCACCACGCCCACCGTGGAATCGGTGCGCCGTGCCATGGCCATCCAGCTCATCATCAACCGCGAGTTCGGCATCGCCAGGAACGAGAACCCGAACCAGGGCGCCTACATCATGGAGACGCTCACCGAACTGGTCGAGGAGGCAGTGCTGAAGGAGTTCGAGGCCATCTCTGCTCGCGGCGGCGTGCTGGGGGCGATGGAGACCGGCTACCAGCGCGGCAAGATCCAGGAGGAGTCGATGTACTACGAGCACAGGAAGCACGACGGCTCGTACCCCATCATCGGTGTCAACACCTTCCGCAACCCGCACTCCGACGGCGTCGCGCCCACCGTCGAGTTGATCCGCTCGACCGACGAGGAGAAGCAGTCGCAGCTGAAGCGCCTGGGTGAGTTCCACAAGCGCCATGCCGGCGAGTCGCCCGACATGCTGGCGCGCCTGAAGCAGGCGGTCATCGCCGACGACAACGTGTTTGCAGTCCTGATGGACGCGGTGCGGGTCTGTTCGCTCGGGCAGATCACGCAGGCGCTGTTCGAGGTCGGCGGGCAGTATCGTCGCGGCATGTAGCCGGCGAGCTCGTCTTGGGCCTACAACCTCCGCCGGCCGCGACGGGCACGGACGAATTTCCCCGCAAGACCTTCGGCGTGCCTGAGGGAGCGTTCCGGCTCGACAGCCAGGTGACCGTCGTTACCGGCGCGAGCAAGAACATCGGTACCTCGATATCACTCGCCTTTGCGGAGGCCGGTGCCGACGTGGTAATGGTTGCGCGCAAGAAGGAACGCCTCGAGGCAGCGGCCGCCATGGTTCGCAGGGCGGCGCCCGACCGGCGCATTCTGGCTTACGCGGCCGATGTGGGCAAGGCAGCCGATGCCGAAGCATTGTGCGCTTTCGTGCAGGAGGAGACCGGCGGGGCGGACGTGCTGGTCAACAATGCGGCAGGCTATGGCACCACCAAGGCAACAACCATCCTTGAAATCGGCGATGAGACCTGGGACGAAGTGCATCGCACCAACGTGCTGGGACCGTTCAGGCTCATTCGCGGGATGTTCGCCGAGGCGCACAAGTCCGGGCGGCCCGGCAACATCATCAACGTGTTGTCAGGCTCGGGC